>NZ_RCVK01000215.1:0-26652 GCF_003667485.1 Micromonospora sp. BL1 | reverse complement strand
GATCATGAAGTTGGCGGCACTCAGGGAGATCGACTTCGCCGCCAACCTCATGATCGACGGGAAGAACTGGCGGTTGCGCGGGCGGCGGCGTCGGTAATGCGGCCGGCGGCGATGATCAGGCCGATGTGCGAGTACGCCTGCGGGAAGTTGCCCATCTGCTCGCCGTTGTCCGGGTCGATCTGCTCGGCGTACAGGCCGAGGTCGTTGGTGCGGGCGGCGAGGCGTTCGAACAGCCGCCGCGCCCGGTCCAGTTCGCCCGCCTCGGCGAGGCACGCGGCCAGCCAGAACGAGCAGATCACGAACCCGGCCGGGTCGCCGTCCCAGCGCCGCAGCAGCCCGTCGCGGGACAGCCGCCGTTCCAGCACGTCCATCGTGGCGCGCATCCGCGGGTCGCTCGCGGGCAGGAAGCCGACCAGCGGCATGACCAGCACCGAGGCGTCCAGGTCGTCCGAGCCGAACACCCCGGTGTACGCGCCGACCCGCTCGTTCCAGCCGCGGGTGAGCACCGCCGCCCGCACCTCGTCGCGCGCGGCGGCCCAGCGTGCCACGTCGGCGGGCTCGCCGATGCGGGAGCCGAACCGGACCGCCCGGTCCAGCGCGGTCCAGCACTCCACCTTCGACGACACGTAGTGCCGCTCCGGGCCGCGTCCCTCCCACATCCCCGCGTCGGGCCGGTGCCAGCCGCGCTCGGCCTGGTCGGCGAGCGTCCGCAGCAGGTCGCGGACCTCCGGCGACATGGGGTCGAGGTAGTACCGCATCAGCCAGGCGGCGTCGAGCACCTCACCCAGCACGTCGTTCTGCCGCTGCCGCCAGGCGTCGTTGCCGACGAGCACCGGCCGGCTGTGCTCGTACCCGGCCAGGTGGTCGAGGTCGTGCTCGGTCAGGTCCCGCTCCCCCTCGACGCCGTACATGATCGGCACCGGCTCGTCGCCGATCCGGCCCATCGCCCGGGCCACCCAGGTGAACTGCCGGTCCGCCTCGTCCGGGCAGGCCGCCCGCCACAGCGCCTGCAGGGTGAGGCTGAAGTCGCGCAGCCACACGTAGCGGTAGTCGTAGTTGCGGTCGCCCCCGAGCCGCTCCGGCACCGAGGTGGTGGCCGCCGCGACCACGGCGCCGCTGGGCGCGTACGTCATGCCCTGCACCGCGAGCGCGCTGCGCCGCACCTCGTCGCGGTACTCGCCCTGGTAGTCGTGCAGCGCCGACCAGGAGTGCCAGCCGGCGACCGTCTCGGCCACCACCTCGGCGGCGTCGGGCAGCGCCGGTTCGGCACCGGCGTACGTCGGGGCGTACCCGAGGGTGAAGCGGTGCCTGCTGCCGGCGCGGGCGGTGAACCGACCGGTGGCGGCGCCCCCGGCGATGGTCAGCGGGACGTCGGCGCGCAGCTCCAGCCGGCAGGCGCCGGCGGTGGCGGCCACCACCCCGTCGCGCTCGGTGAGGTAGGCGCCGACGCGGCCGTACTCGAATCGCGGCGCGTACTCGACGCGCATCGGCACCTCGCCGGTCAGCCCCTCGACCAGCCGGGCGAGCACCCGCGGCGAGCGCATCCCGATGTCGTGACCGCGCGCGCCGGGCTCCAGCGCCAGCGCGTCGGTGACGGCGACCGCGCCGGTCGCCGTGGTGAAGACGGTACGCAGCACCAGCGCGTCGTCCAGATAGGACCGGCTGCTGGTGGCCGCGCCCTCGGGGCGGATGGTCCAGTGCCCGGCGTCCTCGTCGAGCAGGCGCCCGAACACCGACGGCGCGTCGAACCGGGGCGGGCACCACCAGTTGACCGCGCCGTCCCGGTCGACCAGGGCCGCGCTGCGCCCGTCGGCGAGGAACCCGTGCTCGCTGATCCGTCGGGTCGGCACGACTGTGGCTACCCGGCCCGGGTGCCGCCATGCCTGGCCACATCGGTGCCGCCCGGCGCGTTACCGCTGTCCGGCGGCGGGAACGCGGCGAGTTGACGAAGGAGGATGCTCATGACCAGACCCTCGACTCCGACCGCGGCCTGGCAACCCGGAATGCCGGGCAGCGACAACCTCCCGTCCGGCCCGGGCGGTCGTCCGACCCCGCCGAGCGGGGACGGGCACGGTCCGCACGCCGGGGCGCCGACCGTCACGATCGGCTCGTACCCGGACTATCCGTCCGCCCAGCGTGTGGTGGACTATCTGGCCGACAACCGGTTCCCGGTGGAACGTACCTCGATCGTCGGTACGGACCTCACGCTCGTGGAGACCGTGATGGGACGGCTCACCACGGGCCGGGCGGCTCTGCTCGGGGCCGGCACCGGCGCCTGGTTCGGTTTGTTCATCGGGTTGCTGTTCGGCATCTTCACCGCCGGGAACTGGCTGGCGGTGATCCTGGTCGGGCTGGTGATCGGTGCGATCTGGGGTGCCGTGTTCGGCGCGGTCGCGCACGCCATGAGCGGCGGGCAGCGTGACTTCACGTCGGCCAGTTCGCTGCGGGCCGCCCAGTACGCGGTCACCGTGGACGCGGAGCTGGCCGGTCAGGCCCAGCAGATGCTCAGCCGGATGCACCTGACACCGACCGGCGCCACCGCCCGCTGACCGGCGGTACGTGACATCGAGGGAGGGCCCCGCCGGGGTCCTCCCTCGCCGCGTCAGTGGTACGCCCGCTCACCGGCCCGCAGCGGCACGTCCACCCGGTTCTCCGGCGGCGCCAGCGGGCAGGCCCACCTGTCGTCGTAGGCGCAGCTCGGGTTGTAGAGGTAGTTGGCGTCCAGCCGGACCCGGTCGCCGGGCAGCACGGTCAAGCCGCGGCCGAACGTGCCCTTGACCGTGTCGGTGAGGTACCGGCCCCCGCCGTACGAGCCGTCGCCGCAGGTGCCGTCGCGCAGCGGCAGGAACAGCCCGCCGCCGTACGCCTCGATCCACCAGAGCGTCAGCGGTCCCCACGGCGTCTCGGCGACCGCCACCCGCCGGTACGCGACCACCCCGTCCGGGCCGCCGGTGTCGATGCGCAGTTCCCCGGTTGCGGGGCGCAGCGGTGCCTCCACCACCGCGGACGGGTCGGGCGGGTACCAGCGCAGGCCGGTGAAGCCGGGCCGGTCGGCGGGCGGCACCGGGCTGCTCGGGTGGGTGCGGAACAGCTCGTCGCGCGCGGCCCGGAACCCGGCCAGGTCGAGGTCGGACAGGTAGAGCCGGGCCACCCGCTCCCGCCAGTCGAGCAGGTCGAGATCGTCCATCCCCCGACCCTAGCCGGGGCGTCTCTTCAGGTTTGAAAAAGGTCCACGGCGAAGCGTAAGCCCCAGCGTCGGGAGGACTTGTTTAAATTTTAAATAGTGCTACTCTCGGAGCCATGACGGAGAGCCTGGACGCGGAGCGGATGGCCTGCTGGCGCGCGTACATCGAGTCGAGCCAGCGGCTGTTCACCCGGCTCGAGGACGACCTGCGCGCCAACAGCGACCTGAGCTTCGCCGACTACCACGTGCTGGTGCTGCTCTCCGAGGCGCCCGGCCAGCGGCTACGCATGGGCGAGCTGGCCGACCGGCTGGTGTTCTCACCGAGCCGGCTGACCTACCAGGTCACCACCATGCAGAAGCGCGGCCTGGTGGCGAAGGAGGCGTGCCCGGCCGACCGGCGCGGCAGCGAGGCCGTGCTGACCGCGGCCGGCCTGCTGGCCCTGCGCGAGGCCGCGCCGCACCACCTGCGCTCCGTCCGCGCCCACCTGATCGACGACCTCGACGACGCCGAGGTCGCCTGCCTCACCCGGGTCTTCGAGCGGCTCGGCCGGCGCCTGCGCGCCGACCGCACCGCGTCGTCCACCCCGGCCGACAAGTAAGGAGTCCCGCGATGCCCGCGATCACCGTCGACGACGTCCTCGTCCTGCCCCGCCTGCCGAAGCTCGGTGAGGCGACCGAATACCGCGCGGTCCGCCGGGTCACCACCGCGCCCAGCGGGTACGAGGGCGAGGGCTTCCCGGTCCGCCGGGCCTTCGCCGGGGTGCCGATGACCGAGCTGGACCCGTTCATCCACCTCGACCAGATGGGCGAGGTCGACTACGCGCCGGGTGAGCCGAAGGGCACCTCCTGGCACCCGCACCGCGGCTTCGAGACGGTCACCTACATGATCGACGGGATCATGGACCACCAGGACTCGACCGGTGGCGGCGGCACCATCACCGACGGCGACACTCAATGGATGACGGCCGGCAGCGGCCTGTTGCACATCGAGGCGCCGCCGGAGCACCTGGTGATGAGCGGCGGGCTGTTCCACGGCCTCCAGCTCTGGGTCAACCTGCCCCGGGTGGCGAAGATGAGCGCGCCCCGCTACCAGGACATCCGCGGCCGGGAGTCGGCGCTGCTGACCACGCCCGACGGCGGCGGCCTGATCCGGGTCATCGCCGGGGAGGTCGCCGGGCACCGGGGCCCGGGTTCGACGCACACGCCGATCACCATCGCGCACGTCACGTTGCAGCCCGGCGCCGAGCTGAGCCTGCCGTGGCGGTCGGACTTCAACGCGCTGGTGTACGTGCTGGCCGGCCGCGGCACCGTCGGCACCGACCGGCGGCCGATCCACCTCGGCCAGCTCGCCGTGCACGGGCCCGGCGAGGCGCTGCGGATCACCGCCGACCGGACGCAGGACTCCAACGCACCGGCGCTGGAGCTCTACCTGATGGGCGGCCAGCCGATCCGCGAGCCGGTGGCGCACTACGGCCCGTTCGTGATGAACACCCGGGCCGAGCTGATCCAGGCGGTCGAGGACTTCCAGGCCGGCCGGCTCGGGGTGGTCCCGTCCGGGCGGGTGCCGCACAGCGACGGCCAGGGCGACCGGCCCTGACCTGCCACGGGCGCCCCGGTTCGCCGGGGCGCCCGGCCGCGGTCTCAGGAGACGGCGAAGATCCCGGCCACCCCGAGGATCACCATCAACAGGACCGCCACCAGCGCACCCCGCTCCCCCTCCACCGCCTGCTCGCGGTCGGTCACGGTGTTCGTCGTCTCGGCGGGCATGTCGGTGCCTCCTCGGTTTCGCGGTCCAGGGGTCCGGCGCACCCCTGACGCGCGCACCGACGCCGACCTGCTGCTCGACGTGCGGGGCCCTGCCGGGGGTCCTACCGTGTGAGGACGTCGTCGACCTCGGGGGGTGGAACGTGACTCTGCGGGACTGGTTCCTCACCGCACAGGAACGCGCCAACCCGGGCTCTGAATTACCCGTCTGGACCGATGGAAACCTCGCCGAGCCGCTGATTCACGGTGCCGCGTACTTCGACCGCCTGGTCAGCGAGGTGGAGTCGCTGTCGGCGGGCGACCACCTGTTCTTCACCGACTGGCGAGGCGACCCGGACGAGCGGATGCGCCCGGACGGCCCGACGGTGGCGCAGTTGTTCGCCCGGGCCGCCCAGCGCGGCGTGATCGTCAAGGGCCTGGTCTGGCGCTCCCACCTCGACACGCTCTCCTACAGCGAGGCGGAGAACCGCGACCTCAGCGAGGCGATCCGCGCGGCCGGCGGCGAGGTGCTGCTCGACCAGCGGGTCCGGCGCGGCGGCTCGCACCACCAGAAGCTCGTGGTGCTGCGCCGTCCCGGTGACCCGAGCCGGGACATCGCCTTCGCCGGCGGCATCGACCTGTGCCACAGCCGCCGCGACGACGCCGGCCACGCCGGCGACCCGCAGCCGGTGGGCATGTCCCCCCGGTACGGCCCCACACCGCCCTGGCACGACGTGCAGCTCGCGGTGCGCGGGCCGGTGGTCGGCGCGCTCGACACCACGTTCCGCGAGCGGTGGACCGACCCGATGCCGCTGGACTCGGAGAACCCGATGGCGTACCTGCGGGACCGGCTGCGCGGCTCCGACCTGCGCCCGGATCCGCTGCCCGATCAGCCCGCCGACCCGCCGCCGTGCGGGCCGCACCACGTGCAGGTGCTGCGCACCTACCCGGCGGTGCGGCCCCGCTACTCGTTCGCCCCGGACGGCGAGCGCACAGTGGCCCGCGGCTACACCAAGGCGGTACGCCGGGCCCGGCGGCTGATCTACCTGGAGGACCAGTACCTCTGGTCGACCGAGGTGGCGGAGCTGTTCGCGCAGGCGCTGCACGAGCACCCGGACCTGCACCTGGTGGCGGTCGTCCCCCGGCACCCGGACGTGGACGGCCGGCTCGCGCTGCCGCCGAACATGGTCGGCCGGGAGCAGGCGCTGTCACTGTGCCACCGGGCCGCGCCGGAGCGGGTGCACGTGTTCGACGTGGAGAACCACGACGGCACGCCGGTGTACGTGCACGCGAAGGTCTGCGTGGTGGACGACGTCTGGGCCAGCGTGGGCAGCGACAACTTCAACCGCCGGTCCTGGACGCACGACAGCGAGCTGTCCTGCGCGGTGCTCGACGACACCCGTGACGAGCGGGCGCCGGCCGATCCGGCCGGGCTGGGCGACGGCGCCCGCGTGTTCGCCCGCGACCTGCGGCTGCGGCTGTGGCGCGAGCACCTGGACCGCGATCCCGGCGGCGCGCAGGACGACGACCTGCTGGACCCGGCGGACGCGGTGGCGGCGATCACCGTGGCGGCCGACGAGCTGGACCGCTGGCACGCCGGGGGCCGGGCCGGTCCCCGTCCGCCGGGCCGGTTGCGGCCGCACCGCCCGGAGCGGTTGCCCTGGCGTACGCGGCTCTGGGCGCTGCCCGCGTACCGGCTGGTCTACGACCCGGACGGCAGGCCGCTGCGGGCCCGGCGCGCCGGCACCTGGTGAAGGTCGGCCGGCTCGTCCGGCACGTTCGGACGGGCCGGGTACGCGAACGACACGCGCGGTGAGTAGAAGCCCCAGCACACGTGCAGCGGGTTGGCCGGACGCAGCGCGTGGACCGGGTGCTCCGGGGCCGGGAACTCCACCGACTCGACCTCGAACGGTGACACCGGCTCGGCCACGTACGGGTAGTCGGTGACGATCAGTTCGCCGTCGTTGCGGGTGAGGTAGCGGTGGTGGCCCATGTGCGCCTCGGTGCCGGTGTGCCCGACCCGGGCGGTGACCCGGATCAGCAGCGTGCCGTCGGCGGCCCGGGTCTCGGCGGTGAGCTGATCGCCCCGCAGGTCGAGGCGGGTCTCTCCGGCGGCGGCCGGCGCGCCTCGCGCGGCGGCGTACCGCCGGACCCGCTCGCTGGAGGAGAGGTAGTGCGTCCACCAGCCGCCGGGTGTCTCGCCGTCGGGCGGGTCCATGTCCGCCAGTGAGACACCCAGGTAGGTGAGCGAGTACGCCCCGAAGCCGGAGGTCTGCGTCTCGTCGTCGACCACGTACTGGTTGACGAACACCTGCCGCTGCGGGTGCGGGCGCAGACCCGCGGGCAGCAGCGTGTCGACCGCGCGGGGATCCGCCGGGAGCCAGCTGAACAGCAGCGTCCGGGCGTTGATGACGAGTTGCGGCGCGGCGGGATCGAGCACGGTGCCTCCGTTGACGTGTCGCTACGGACGGTACGGGCGGTCCCGTCGGCGGGACAACGACAGAAAGGCGACACTTCGGCCGCCTGTCGGGTTCCACGTTGACCGGTCGGGGTACGTCCGGGGCCGACCGGTCGCCGACGCCCGCCACCCCACCGAGCGCGATATCGACCGGCTCACACCTTTCGTGGCCGCTTACACCTTAAGTACATCGTACTTTCGGCTAGATTTCCGCAGCACGATCGGGCTATGGTGGCTTCCGAACGTACGACCGAAACCTAAACCTAAGCGTCACGTCTTTTTTCTTCCGTGGACGAGGTGCAGGGAGGACCACCCATGACCGCTCCCACGACCAGCGCCCCGGCGACCACGCCGGCCGCCTCCGCGAAGCTCGACCCCCGCTCGCTCACCGACAGCGCCGCCGACCTGCTCGCCGCGATGGCCGCGCTGCCCGCGGACCACCCGTCGCGGCCCGCGCTGCGCGACCGTGCCATCGAGGCGTGGCTGCCGCTGGCGAACCACCTGGCCCACCGCTACAGCGGCCGGGGCGAGCCCAACGACGACCTGGCGCAGACCGCCGCGATCGGCCTGATCAAGGCGATCGACAAGTTCGACCCGTCGCGCGGCGTCGACTTCGCCGGCTACGCCATCCCCACCATCATCGGCGAGCTGAAGCGCCACTTCCGCGACCGCACCTGGGACATCCGGGTGCCCCGCCGGCTCCAGGAGCTGCGCCTGGCGATCTCCGACGCCAACAGCACGCTGCTCCAGACGCTCGGCCGCTCGCCGACTGTCGCCGACATCGCCGCCCACCTCAAGCTCACCGAGGAAGAGGTGCTGGAGGGTCTGGAGGGCGCCCGCGCGTACAACGCGGTGTCGCTGTCCACCCCGACCGGCGACGGCGAGCGGGCCACCGAGCTGGGCGACCTGCTCGGCGGCGAGGACGGCGAGTTCGAGCTGGCCGAGATGCGGGTCGCCCTCGGCCCGGCGCTCGCCACGCTCGACCAGCGCGAGCAGAAGATCCTCACGCTGCGCTTCTACGGCAACCTGACCCAGTCGCAGATCGCCGAGCAGATCGGCGTCTCGCAGATGCACGTGTCCCGGCTGCTGGCCCGGGCCCTGACCAAGCTGCGCGGTCAGCTCGACGGAACGTACTAGCAAGGGGGGCGGCGGCCGGGTCGGCGGACCCGGCGCGGCGGCCCACCCGGCCCGGTCGGCGGTGCGCCGGCCGGGCCGTTCCGCGTTCCGGGGGCGACGCGGCCCGTCCGGCGGCGCGGTGCGAGAGTGGGTCGGTGCTCGCCGACATCCCGCTCGACCTGCCGGTCCGCCCGGTCCTGCCGGCGCTCGTCGACGCGCTGCGCGAGCGCGGCGCCGCCGTCCTGGTGGCACCGCCGGGCACCGGCAAGACCACCACCGCGCCGCTCGCGGTCGCCGACGCGGTCACCGGCCGCGTGGTGATCGCTCAGCCCCGGCGGATGGCCGCCCGCGCCGCCGCGCACCGGATGGCCGCCCTGCTCGGCGAGCGGGTCGGGGGCCGGATCGGGTACACGGTGCGCGGCGAGCGCCGGGCCGGGCCGCGTACCCGGGTCGAGGTGGTCACCACCGGCCTGCTGGTCCGCCGCCTGCACCACGACCCGGAACTGCCCGGCGTGGACGCGGTACTGCTCGACGAGTGCCACGAACGGCACCTCGACGCCGACCTGGCGCTGGCGTTCAGCGTCGAGGCCCGTGCGACGCTGCGCCCCGACCTGTGGTTGCTGGCGATGTCGGCCACCCCGCAGACCGACCGGTTCGCGGCGCTGCTCGGCTCCGGCGACCCCGCCCCCGTGGTACGCGCCGAGGCCGCGCTGCACCCGGTCGAGCGGGTGTGGGCACCGCCGCCGCGCCCGGTGACCCCGGCCGGCGCCGGCCGGGTCGACCCGGCGCTGCTCGCCCACGTGGCCGCCACCGTGCGCCGGGCGCTGCGCGAACGCGACGGCGACGTGCTGGTCTTCCTGCCCGGCGCGGGTGAGATCGCCGCCGTGGCCGGTCGGCTGGGCGGCCTGCGCGAGGTCGCGGTGCTGCCGTTGCACGGACGGCTGCCCGGCCCGGCCCAGGACGCGGCGCTCACCCCGGCCGCCGGGCGGCGCGTGGTGCTGGCGACGGCGGTGGCCGAGAGCAGCCTGACCGTGCCCGGCGTCCGGGTCGTGGTGGACGCCGGACTGAGCCGGGTGCCGCGCACCGACCTGGCCCGAGGGCTGGGCGCGCTGGTGACGGTGCCGGTGTCCCGGGCCGGGGCCACCCAGCGCGCCGGCCGGGCCGGACGGGAGGCGCCGGGTGCCGTCTACCGCTGCTGGTCGGAGGCGACGCACGAGCGACTCGCCCCGCAGCCCGAACCGGAGATCGCCACCGCCGACCTGACCGGGTTCGCGCTGGAGCTGGCCGCCTGGGGCACACCGGACGGCACCGGGCTGGCGCTGCCGGACCCGCCGCCGCCGGCCGCGCTGACGGTGGCGCGGGAGACGCTGACCACGCTCGGCGCGGTGGACCACGACGGCCGGATCACCGCGCGGGGGCGGGCGGTAGCGGCGGCGGGCACACATCCCCGGCTGGCGCGGGCGCTGCTGGACGGCGCGCCCCGGGTCGGCGCCGAACGGGCCGCCCAAGTGGTGGCGATCCTCGGCGAGGACACGCTGGGCGGCACGGGGGACGACCTGCCCGCCCGCTGGCGGCGGCTGCGGGACGGCACCGACCCGGCCGCCACCGCCCGGTGGCGCACCGAGGTACGCCGCCTGCGCGCCGCCCTGCCCGCCGACGGCGCGGACGAGCGCCCCGGCTCACCCGCAGGCCCGGCGGACCGGCGACAGACCGGCGCGCCCGCCGGGCGGACGGCGCAACGGCGCGACGCCGGGCGGCCGGCGGGAGACGAGCGGGAGCGCCTGCCCGACGATCTGGCCGCGGGGCTGCTCGCCGGGCTGGCGTACCCGGAACGGCTGGCCCGGGCGCGGCGGCCGGGCGGGTCCGCGTACCTGATGGCCGGCGGGACCGCCGCGGAGCTGGCCCCCGGGTCGGGGCTGGCCGGAGCGGCGTGGCTGGCCGTCGCGGTGGCCGACCGCTCCCCCGGCGCGCCGGCCGCCCGGGTGCGGCTGGCCGCGCCGATCGACGAGGCGACCGCCCGGGAGGCCGGGGCGGCGCTGCTGCGCGCCGGACGGGAGGTGGCCTGGTCCGGCGGGGACGTGGTGGCGCGCGAGGTGGTCCGGCTCGGCGCGGTCGAGTTGGTCGACCGGCCGCTCACCGCGCCGGAACCGGAGCTGGTCGCGGCGGCGCTGCTGGACGGGCTGCGGCAGGAAGGCCCGGGGCTGCTGCGCTGGACGCCGGAGGCGACCGGGCTGCGCCGCCGGCTGGCCTTCTGCCGCCAGGCGCTCGGTGACGACTGGCCGGACGTCTCCGACGCGGCGCTGCTGGATGGCGCACCCGTCTGGCTCGGCCCGGAGCTGGCCCGCGCCCGGCGCCGGGCCGACCTCGGCTGGGTGGACGTGACGGCGGCGTTGCGGCGGCTGCTGGACTGGCGGCAGGCGGCGCGGCTGGACGAGCTGGCCCCGGAGCGGCTCGACGTGCCCAGCGGCTCGCGGATCCGGGTCGACTACGCCGACCCGGCCGCCCCGGTGCTGGCCGTCAAGCTCCAGGAGACGTTCGGCTGGCGGGACGTGCCGCGCATCGCCGACGGGCGGGTGCCGGTGCTGCTGCACCTGCTCTCCCCCGCCGGGCGGCCGGTGGCGGTCACCGCCGACCTGGCGTCGTTCTGGCGCAGCGGATACCCGCAGGTGCGGGCGGAGCTGCGCGGGCGCTACCCGCGCCATCCCTGGCCGGAGGACCCGACCACCGCCGAGCCGACCCGCCGGGCGAGCCCACGACGTCGGTGAGGGCTACTCCTCGACGACGTCGGCGATCACGACGGTGATGTTGTCCGGGCCGCCGGCCCGCAGCGCCAGGTCGATCAGCCGGGCCGCGCAGGCGTCGCGTCCCGGCTGCTCGCTGAGCACCTCGGTGAGCGTGTCCGCGCGGACCACGTTGGAGAGGCCATCGCTGCACAGCAGCCAGCGGTCACCGGCCCGGGGCACCATCGTGGCGTACGACGGGGAGACCTCGTCGCCCTGCAACGCCTGGGTCACCACCGCTCGGCGTGGGTGGCTGCTGGCCTGCTCGGCGGTGATGACGCCCTGGTCGACGAGCATCTGCACGAACGTGTCGTCGCGGGTGACCTGCTTGAGCACGCCCTCGCGGTAGAGGTAGGCCCGGGAGTCGCCGACGTGCGCCAGCGCGAGGCAGCTGCCGGTACGGGCGAACAGCAGCGCGGTGAGCGTGGTACCCATGCCCTGGCGTTCCGGGTCCTCCTCGACGGCCTGGCGGATCCGCGCGGTGGCCAGCTCGATCCCGCCCTGGAGCGCGGCGACGAGCGCGTCCTCCGGCGTCTCCACGTCCAGCGGGGCGACCGCGTCGATGGCGATGCGGCTGGCCAGGTCGCCGGCCGCCATGCCGCCCATGCCGTCGGCGACCGCGACCAGCCAGGCGCCCGCGTGCTGAGCGTCCTGGTTACCGCTGCGGATCAGCCCACGGTCGCTCGCTCCGACGGAACGAAGCTTCAGGGTCATGGGTCGCAGCCTGCCAGGTCGAGGGCTCGGATGTCTCTAGGAGATCACTGACATCGTACGTGGCGCGCCGAATCGAACCGCGCGCGGGCGCGCGGCGCTCATCGGGCCGGATCGATTGACAGCGGCGGAACGCGATGGAAACATCGGGCTGATATTGGGAGCGCTCCCAGCTCCCGGTCTCCCCCACCACCCCCGAGCACGGAAGGAACCTCCGTGACCCGATCCCGTCGTCGGCTCGCCGCACTCGCGGCCACCACGCTGGCGCTCACCGGCCTCACCGCCGGCCCGGCGAGCGCCGAGGTGCCGCCGGACGCCCCCGAACAACTCCGCAACGGCGACTTCAGCGCCGGTGTCTCACCCTGGTTCTCGTACGGCACCGGCGACCTCGCGGTCGTCGACGGCCGGCTCTGCACCTCCGTCGCGGCGGGCACCGCCAACCCGTGGGACGCCGGCATCGGCCAGGACGCGGTGCCGCTGACCCAGGGCGCCGAGTACGAGTTGTCCTTCGACGTCTCCGCGACCCCCGGCGCGGCCGTCAAGGCGGTGCTCCAGCTCGGCAGCGCCCCCTACACCACGTACGCCAGCGTCGACGCCACAGCCACCGGCACCGCCCAGCGCGTCACCACCACGTTCACCTCCCCGGCGGACAACCCCACCGCCCAGCTGATCTTCCAGGTCGGCGGCAGCGCCCAGGCGCAGACGTTCTGCCTGGACAACGTGTCGCTGCGCGGCGGGGAGCCGGCGCCGCCGTACGAGCCGGACACCGGTCCCCGGGTCCGGGTCAACCAGGTCGGCTACCTGCCCGGCGGGCCGAAGCACGCGACTGTGGTCACCGAGGCCACCGACGCGCTGCCGTGGCAGCTCAAGTCGGGGGCCGGCGCGGTGGTCGCCAGCGGGCAGACCACGCCGCGCGGCACCGACGCCGCCTCGGCGCAGAACGTGCAGACCGTCGACTTCTCCGCCTACCGCAAGCCGGGCACCGGCTACACGCTGACCGTGGACGGCGAGACCAGCCACCCGTTCGACATCTCCGGCTCGCTCTACGACCGGCTGCGCGCCGACTCGCTGCAGTTCTTCTACGCCCAGCGCAGCGGCATCGAGATCGACGGCGACCTGATCGGCGAGGAGTACACCCGCCCGGCCGGCCACCTGGGTGTCGAGCCCAACCAGGGCGACACCGACGTGCCGTGCCAGGCCGGCGTCTGCGACTACTCGCTGGACGTGCGCGGCGGCTGGTACGACGCCGGTGACCACGGCAAGTACGTCGTCAACGGCGGCATCGCCACCTACCAGCTGCTGAGCACCTTCGAGCGGACCAAGACCGCCGAGACCGCCGACGGCGGCGCCGCCGTGGGCGACTCCACGCTGCGGCTGCCCGAGCGCGGCAACGACGTGCCGGACGTGCTCGACGAGGCCCGCTGGGAGCTGGAGTTCCTGCTGCGCATGCAGGTGCCGGCGGGCAAGCCGCTGGCCGGAATGGTCCACCACAAGATCCACGACCGGAACTGGACCGGCCTGCCCCTCTCACCCCAGGACGACCCGCAGCCGCGCGAGCTGCACGCGCCGTCCACCGCCGCCACGCTGAACCTGGCCGCCGTCGCGGCGCAGTGCCAGCGGCTGTACGCCCCGTACGACGCCGCGTTCGCCGCGCGCTGCGGCACCGCCGCGAAGACCGCGTACGCGGCGGCCAAGGCGAACCCGGCGATCTACGCCCCGGCCAGCGACAGCACCGGCGGCGGCGCGTACGACGACACCAACGTCAGCGACGAGTTCTACTGGGCCGCCGCCGAGCTGTGGCTGACCACCGGCGACAAGGCGTACCTGGCCGACGTCACCGGTTCGCCGCTGCACACCGCCGACGTGTTCGCCCCGAGCGGCGCGTTCGGCTGGCAGAGCGTCGCCGCGCTGGGCCGCCTGGACCTGGCCACCGTGCCGAACACGCTGCCGGCCGCGGAGAAGACCCGCATCCGCGAGTCCATCACCGCCGCCGCCGACAGCTACCTGGCCACGATCGCCGGCCAGGCGTACGGGCTGCCGTTCCCGGGCAGCGCCGACGCGTACGTCTGGGGCAGCAACAGCAACCTGGTGAACAACGCGATCGTGCTGGCCACCGCGTTCGATCTGAGCCGGGACGCGAAGTACCGGGACGGCGCGGTGCAGGCCGCCGACTACCTGTTCGGCCGCAACGCGCTGAACATGTCGTACGTGACCGGGTGGGGCGAGCAGCACGCCCGCAACCAGCACAGCCGGATCTTCGGCCACCAGCTGAACCCGGACCTGCCGCGCCCGCCGGCCGGCTCGCTCGCCGGTGGTCCGAACGCCGCGCTCCAGGACCCGTTCGCGGCGAACCTGCTCGCCGGGTGCGCGCCGATGTTCTGCTACGTCGACGACATCAACTCGTACGCGACGAACGAGGTGGCGATCAACTGGAACTCGGCGCTGGCGTGGCTCGCGTCGTTCCTGGCCGACCAGGGTGACGCCGGCGCGGTGCCGGCGCCGTCCTGCGCGGTCACCTACACCACGCACGGGAGCTGGCCGTCCGGCTTCACCACCCAGGTGACGGTGCGCAACACCGGCACGACGGCGGTGAACGGCTGGAACCTGCGGTGGGCCTTCCTCGGCGACCAGAAGGTGAGCCAGGCCTGGTCGGCGCAGCTCGGCCAGAGCGGAGCCACTGTCACCGCGAAGAACCTGTCGTGGAACGCGAAGCTGGCGCCCGGCGCCAGCACCACGTTCGGCTTCAACGGCACCGCGTCCCGTTTCCCGAACCCGGATCCGGGGCTGGTCACCCTGAACGGAAAGGCCTGCACGGTTTCCTGACCGAGCTGACCGGGCGCCATCGCAGGACCGGGTACGGTCCTGCGATGGCGTACCTGTTCCTGCTCGGCGCGATCACCGCCGAGGTGATCGGCACCAGTCTGCTCAAGGCCACCGACGGCTTCACCCGGCTCTGGCCGACGCTCGGCCTCGCCGTGGCGTACCTGTCCGCGTTCGGGCTGCTCTCGCTGGCCGTGAAGGACATCCCGGTCGGCGTCGCTTACGCGGTCTGGTCCGGCCTCGGCACCGCCGCCATCATGGCGATCGGCGCGGCGTTCCTGGGCGAGCCGCTGAGCGTGACGAAGGTGGTCGGGGCGGGACTGGTCATCGCCGGGGTGGTGGTGCTCAACCTCGGCGGCGCGCACTGAGCGCGCCCCCGCTCAGACCGGCCGCCCCGCCGCCCGCAGCAACCGGAGCTGCCCGATCTCGGCCACGTTCTTCATCAGCTCGGCGTTCACCCACGCGGCCAGGTCCGCGACGGTGAGCCCGGCGTCGGCGGGCCAGGGGTACGCGGCCGGCCGGTCCAGGTCGGCCGCGGTCAGCCCGTCCAGCGCGTCGGTCCACCCCGTCCGCAGCTCCCGCAGCCAGACGACCGTGTCGTCGCCCGGCCCGGGCCACCGGATGTCGTCGCGTTCCCGCGCCGGCCGCCGCCGCACGTGGTCGGCGGCGACCGACCACCACCAGCCGATGTGCCAGGTCAGCCACGCGATCGTGGGCACCGGCACCGGATCCGGCTCGGTGTCGGCCCAGTCGGGCCGCCACCCGCCGTCCGGGCCGGGACGCATGGTCCAGCAGAGTCCGCCCGGCTCCCAGAGGTAGTCCGCCGGCTCCAGCCGGTCGAGGTGGTACTCGGCGAGCGCCCAGGTCAGGTCGAACTGCCGGCGCAGCAGGGTGTTCACGGGGGCGGACACCGCGCGATCGTGGCACGGCCCACGCCCGCGGTCGACCGGTTAACGCGCCGCCCGGGCTCGGCGTGTCGCCCCGGAAGAGAAGAGTTGCCCCGCCGGCGTTATGCCTCTCAGTCATAAATATGACCGAGAGGCATAAGGCTTGAAAGCTCATCCTTCCGGCGCGGGAGCCGCCGCCGAGCTCGACGCGGCCCGCCCCCGCCGAGCGCCTGGGGGCCGCGTCACCGTTCCGCCGAGAATCCGGTGGACTCGCACAGGCAGGTGCGCGACCGTGAGCCGCGTGGGCGGCGACGCGGAACGTCGGGTGTGGGCGGCAATGCCAGCCGGTAGCCGCGAGGCGCTCGCCGCGCTCCCAGCGACGGACCTGCGAACACTGCTTCTCGGCGTCGCCCGGGACCGCGCCGGGGCCGTCCGCCCGGCGCAGGTGCTGCGGCGTTGGAATGAGGACCGGTTCGTCCGGCCGTCCGCTGCCGACCCCGTGCGCTGTCCCGGGTGGAGGGGCGGATCTGGTCGTTGTTACCGCCGGACGTGGCAGGGGTGGAGTTGTCGCCGGTGGCGCCACTCGGCACCTGCGCCGCCGTCGCACCGATCAGCCAGCACCGGATCGTCTCCACGATGCGCGGCACGGAGGTGGTCAGCGACCCGACGAACGCCTTGGCGGTGGAGGCAGCGGCGCGCCGCAGCCAGGCCGACGAGGTGCACCTGGCCGCGATGCACCGGGTGCTGCGGGCACAGGACTTCGGTCCTGACGCGTCCACCCACTTCCGGCTCTGCGCGCTGCTCTCCACCACACGGGACACCGGTTCGGGGCGCACCGAGGCCCGGCTGCTTCTGCGGCATCTCACCTTCTGGCGCACCGTGCTGGCCGAGCTGGCCCCGGCGGCCGCACCGCGATTGCACGTCACGGCTCTGGACCCGATCGTCGGTGAACGGCTCCACGACACCGTCCGGCCCGCGTTCGGCGACAGCCTTGTTCCCCTGCACGACGAGCCGGAGCGAAAACGCGGTCGCGGCTACTACCGGGGCGCCGCGCTGCGCGTCTCGCTGCACGACGACAAGTGGGATGTCGGTGACGGCGGCTTCACCGACTGGACCGCCCGACTGCTCGGCGACGCCAAGGAGCGCTGCCTGATCTCCTGCCTGGCGACCGAACGCCTCGCGGACTTGACACCTTGGTCCGACGGAGGCCGCTGAACGGCGCTGATGGGACGCATCTCGCCGCTCCCGCCGCCCGGGCCTCTGCGACGTGCGCGTACGCAACCCTCGCCAACACGGTCGGCACGGGGCTGTGGCTGACCGGCGGTGCGCTCTACCTGAACCGGAATGTGGGACTGGCTCCTACGCGACGGACGGGTTGCCGATCAACCCGAACGTGGCACGGCCGCGACGCCCGGTCGACGGGCCCACCGCTAGTCGGGTAGGCGCGCGGGAACAGAGCGGCGCATCGCGATCCGCTCGGCCGGGTCGAGGCCCAGCGCCGCCTCCGCGGCCAGCAACTCGATCAGGCCCGCCGTCAACTCCGTCCCGCTCAGCTCGCGGAAACCGCACCGCACGTAGTAGGGCCCGTTCCACGGCACCGAGCGGAACGTGGTCAGCGTCAGCGCCGGCAACCCCTGCGACGACGCCCACTCCGCCACCCGGTCGAGCAGACGCCGCCCGATGCCACGCCGGGCGTACGCCGGGTCGACGCTGAGCTGCTGCACGTGCGCCGCGCCGTCGACCAGATCGGCCAGTACGAACGCGATCGGCCGGTCGGCCGGGTCGGTCGCCACCCACAGCCGTCCGGCGCGCTGCCCGGCGGCCAGCGCCTCCACCGGCAGCGGTGGCATGTCGGCCACCAGGGTCATGCCGATCTCCCGGAACGGGGCGCCGGAGGCCACCTCGATCCGCTGCACCTCGGTCAGTTCCCCGGCCCGGGCGATCCTGCTGCGCTCCACGGCGCCGACCCTGGCAGAGCGGGGACCGGCGGGCGAGCGGATTTCCCGAACCGCGCTCCGGGTGGCTCGGCGGTGACCAGCGGCGACGACGCCCCGGCGGGCTCGCGGTGTGACAGGCGTCGCCCCGAGCGGGGCTCCGGGCCCGCCGGAACAGTCCTAGCGTCGACCGCATGGCCCTCGCCGGACCCCGCTGATGGGACGCGTCTCGCCGCTCCCGCCGCCCGGGCCGCTGCGCACGCTCGCGTACGCCACGCTGGCCAACACCGTCGGCGCGGGGCTGTGGCTGGCGGGCGGGGCGCTCTATCTGACCCGGGACGTGGGACTCTCCGCCACCTCGGTGGGTGCCGGGCTGACAGTCGCCGGGCTGGTCGGGCTGAGCGCGAGCGTGCCGCTGGGCGGGCTGGCCGACAGGTGGGATCCGCGTACGCTCCGGGCCGTCCTCCAGGTGGGCCAGGCGGTCGTCGCGCTGGCGTACCTGATGGTCGGCTCGTTCCCGGCGTTCCTGGCGGTGGCGGTGCCGGAGGCGCTGCTCGCGGCCGGCAACCTGGCGGTCCGGGCGGCGCTCGTCGCCGCGGTGGGCGGCCCGGACGGCCGGGTGCACGCCTTCGCCACGCTGCGCGCGGTGGCGAACCTGGGCATCACCGTCGGTACCGCGCTGGCCGGGATCGCGCTCGCCGTGGACACGCACCGGGCGTACCAGGTGCTCGTGGTGGGCAACGCGGCCACCTACCTGCTCTCGGCGGCGCTGCTGCTGCGCCTGCCGCCGCAACCGGCCGCCGCCGGCGCGCGACGCACGCCGGGCACGCGGCGCGGCGGAGGACGAAGGCGCGGCGGCCCGCTGCGGGACGGACGGTTCCTCGCGGTCAGCGGCGCGTCGGCGGTGCTGAGCACGCACGTGACGGTGCTCGTGCTCGTCGTGCCGCTGTGGACGGTGGACCGGGCCGGCGCGCCACCGCCTGTGGTGTCGGCGGTGCTGCTCGCCAACACGGTCCTCACCGTGCTGCTCGCGGTGCGGCTGAGCCGGGGCGCGGAGCGTGCCGCGCCGGCCGCCCGGAAGCTGCGCCGGGCCGGGCTGGTGCTCGCGGCGGCGACACCGCTGTACGCCGTGACCGGCGTCCTGCCGGTGCTCCCGGCGGTCGTCCTGCTGCTCGTCGCGACCGCGGTGTGGACGGTGGGCGACCTGTGGCACGGCGCGGCCGGCGCCGGCCTCGCCTACGACCTGGCCCCGCCGGATGCGATCGGCGCCTACCAGGGCGCGGACGGCCTGGCCGCCGGGCTGGCCCAGGCGCTCGGCCGGGGCCTGCTCACGCTGCTGGTGCTCGGCGGCGGTCCGGTCGGCTGGCTGGTGCTCGGCGGGATCTTCGCCGCCGCCGGGCTGGCCGCCCCGGCGCTGGCCCGCCGGGCGATCGCGGACCGGCCGGTGCCGGAGGCACGACCCGCCGGGGTGCCCGGCTGAGCCCGGTGTAGCAGCATGGCGGGATGACCGACCAGCAGAGCATCACCATCCGCCCGGGTGGACCCGGCGACGCCCCCACGCTGCTGCGGCTGCTCGACAGCGCCACCGCCTGGCTGGCCGAACGCGGGCGCACCGAGCAGTGGGGCACCGAGCCGGCGTCGATCGACCCGCGCCGCATCGCCCAGGCCGACGCGTGGGCGGCCGGGGACGGGCTGCACCTCGCCGAGATCGACGCGACTGTGGTGGGCGCGCTGGTGGTGGGCGTGGCGACCGAGTACGTGCCGCCGGCCACCGAACCGGAGCTGTACGTGAACCTGCTGGTCACCGACCGGGCGTACGCCGGACGCGGGGTCGGGACGCGGCTGCTGGCGTACGCGGCGGAGCTGGCCCGCGAGCGCGGCGTCGGCCTGCTGCGGGTGGACTGCTTCCGCAGCCCGGACCGGGCGCTCGTGCGGTTCTACGAGAGCTGCGGTTTCACCGCCACCGAGCCGTTCACGGTGGAGCGGCCGGGCCGTCCGACGTGGACCGGGCAGGTGCTGGAGCGCCGGATCGGCTGAGTCAGCCGATCTCCTCGTCCACGAAGCACCAGCGCCACGACTCCCCCGGCTGGATCGACCGCATCACCGGGTGCCCCGCGGACTCGAAGTGCTTCGTGGCGTGCTGGTACGGCGAGGAGTCGCAGCAGCCCACGTGCCCGCAGGTCAGGCAGGCGCGCAGGTGCACCCAGTCCGGGTTGCCGATGGCCACGCAGTCGGGGCACTCGGTCGTGGTGTCCGGTTCGGCCGTGCCCGCCTCGGCCAGGTGCTGGCAACTCATTCGACGGCCTCCTGTCGCAGCATGGACTCCTCCAGATCCAGATCACGATAGGCGCGGGTGAGCGCCTCCTCCGGGATCTGCCCGGAGTCGCGGGCGGCCCGGAACACCTCACGCTCCGCGTCGATCATCTCCTGCCGCAGGCGCGCGTACGCCTGGGAGGGGGTTTCCCGTTCGGTGCCGCCGAGCCGTTCCCAGGCCAGGTTGGCCCGGGAGGTGGTCAACCCGCGCAGGCGTTCCACCACCGCCTCCGGCGCACCGGCGGCCAGCTCGTCGAGCCGTTCCCGGGCCGCCCGGCTGGCCCGCTGCTGCACCCCGGCGGCGGACAGCGCGTCCTGCACCGGGTCGTCCGGGGGCAGCCGCAGCCGCCGGGCCAGCCAGGGCAGCGTGGCGCCCTGCCCGACCAGCGTCGCGACGATCACCGCGAAGGCCAGCCAGATGAGCAGCCCGCGCGGATACGGCGTGTCGCCGGCGAGGGTGAGCGGCAGGCCCAGCGCGGCGGCCAGCGTCACCACGCCACGCATGCCGGCCCAGCCGATGACGACGGGGAACTGCACCGGCGGCGCCGGGTCGCGCTGCCGGACCCGGGGCACGAGCCGGGCCACGTAGGTGGCCGGGAACACCCAGACGAACCGGGCCAGGAAGACGGCGGCCAGCACCGCCGCGGTGATCGCCACCAGCGAGCCGAACGGCTCGTCGAGGTCGCGTACCACCTCCGGCAGTTGCAGGCCGACCAGCAGGAACACCAGTCCTTCGAGGAGGAACCGGATCAGCCGCCAGAACGCGGTCACCTGGAGCCGGGAGGCGGCCGACAGCAGCGTGGGCAGCTTGTGCCCGATACCGAGGCCGGTCACCACCACGGCGACCACGCCGGAGGCGTGGATCTCCTCGGCGGCGAAGACCACGGCGAACGGCACGATCAGCGACAGCGCGTTGTCCAGCACCGGGTCGGTGATGCGCTTGTGCAGGTAGCCGAAGACCACCACGCCCAGCAGGCCGACCAGGATGCCGCCCCCGGCCGCGACGACCACCTCCCGGGCCACCTCGCCGACGCCGACGCCGCCGGTGGTGGCGGTCGCGGCGACGATCGCCACCCGCAGCAGCACCAGCGCGGTGGCGTCGTTGACCAGGCTCTCGCCCTCCAGGATGGTGACGACCCGCCGGGGCAGGCCGACCCGCCGGGCCACCGCGGTGGCGGCGACCGCGTCCGGCGGCGCCACCACCGCGCCGAGTGCCAGGCAGATCGCGTACGGCAGCTCGGGCAGGAACCAGTGCACGACGGTGCCCACCACGAACGCGGTGAAGATGACCAGCCCGACGGCGAGCAGCAGGATCGGCCGCAGGTTGAGCCGGAACGCCGGCACCGACGTCTCCAGCGCCGCCACGTAGAGCAGCGGCGGCAGGATGCCCACCAGCACCAGGTCCGGGTCCAGCCGCACGTGCGGGAAGAACGGCAGGAAGGACAGGGCGAGGCCGAGCACCACCAGCAGGATCGGCGCCAGCAGGCCGAGCCGGCGGGCCAGTGCCGCACCGAAGGTCGCGATGGCCAGGAAGACCACGACCTCGAACAGAGCATCCACGAACGACGAGCCTAGGCGCCGAGGGGCCGATGTGTGATCAGGCGGCGGAGCGCAGCTTCGGCAGCACCTCGGCGCCGAACGTGTCGATGAACGCGCGCTGCTCCTGCCCGACGTGGTGCAGCGCGATCTGGTCGAAGCCCAGCGCCACGTACTCCTCCAGCCAGCCGATGTGCCGGCCCAGGTCGGCGGAGACGTTCACGGTCTCGGCGACCTTGGACATCGGCACGTCGGCGCTCGCCACGTCGAAGTGCTCGGGGGTCTCCAGGTCCCAGCAGACCGGCGGCGCGAACACGTTGCTGCGCCACTGCTCGTACGCGATCGCCTCGGCCTGCTCCTGCTCGGGCGCCCAGCTCACGTGCACCTGGAGGTGCAGCGGGCCGCGTCCGCCCGCGTCCCGGTAGGCGTCGATCATCCGCCGCAGGTGCTCGACCGGCGCGTTGACGGTGATCAGCCCGTCCGCCCACTCGGCGCACCAGCGGGCGGTGGCGACGCTGACGGCGGCGCCGACGAGCGCGGGCGGCTCCTCCGGCCGGGTCCACAGCTTCGCCCGGTCCACGGTGACCAGGCCGTCGTGGCTGACCTCCTCGCCGGCCAGCAGTGCCCGGATCACGTCGACGCACTCGCGCAGCCGGGCGCTGCGGATGTCCTTGCGGGGCCAGACCTCGCCGGTGATGTGCTCGTTCGCGGCCTCGCCGGTGCCCAGCGCGGCCCAGAACCGGCCCGGGTACATGGCGCCGAGCGTGCCGATGGCCTGCGCGATGATCGCCGGGTGGTAGCGCTGGCCGGGCGCGTTCACCACGCCGAAGGACAGGTTGGTGGCCTGGAGCGCGGCGCCGAGCCAGGACCAGGCGAACCCGGACTGGCCCTGCCGCTCGCTCCACGGCGAGAAGTGGTCGGAGCACATGGCCGCGTCGAATCCGGCGCGTTCGGCGTGGATCACCGCCTCCAGCAGCCGGGCCGGGTGGATCTGCTCGTGGGATGCGTGGAAGCCGAACGCCGTCATGGTCGCCACTCCTACCCGTGACGGCGTCCGGCCAATCGCGTCTACTCGGAGTGCGCGCCGGCGCCCGCGCCCGCCTCGCCCTCGCCGATCCACACGGTCTTGGTGTTGCAGAACTCGCGCATGCCGGCGGCGGACAGCTCGCGGCCGTACCCGGAGTTCTTCACGCCGCCGAACGGCAGCTCCGGGTAGGACGTGGTCATGCCGTTGATGAACACGTTGCCGGCGTCCAGGTCGACGGCGAAGCGCTCCTGCTCGGCCGGGTCGTTGGTCCAGGCGTTGGAGCCGAGGCCGAAGCTGGTGCCGTTCGCGACCTCGATCGCCTCGTCGTACGAGCCGACCCGGTAGAGCCCGGCCACCGGCCCGAACACCTCCTCGCTCCACATCCGCATCTCCGGGCGCAGGTCGGTGACCACGGTCGGCGGGTAGTACCAGCCGTCCCCGGACGGCTTCTCGCCGCCGCAGAGCACCGTCGCGCCCTGGTCCACCGCGTCGGTGACCTGGGCGTGCACCTCGTCGCGGCCGCGTTCGCTGGCCAGCGGGCCGACGTCGGTGCCGTCGTCCATCGGGTCGCCGACGCGCAGCGCCGCCATCCGGGCGGCGAACTTCTCGGCGAACGCGTCGAACACGTCGGTGTGCACGATGAACCGCTTCGCGGCGATGCAGGACTGCCCGTTGTTCTGGCAGCGGGCGGTGGTGGCGACCTCGGCGGCGGTGTCCAGGTCGGCCGAGGGCATCACCACGAACGGGTCGCTGCCGCCCAGCTCCAGCACCGTCTTCTTGATCTCCCGGCCGGCGATCTGGGCGATGGACCGGCCGGCCGGCTCGCTGCCGGTGAGCGTGGCGGCGCGGACGCGGGGGTCGCTGAGGATCCGGTCGACCGCGTCGGAGCCGACCAGCAGCGTGGCGAACGCGCCCTCGGGGAAGCCGGCCCGGCGGAACAGGTCCTCCAGGTAGAGCGCGGTCTGCGGCACGTTCGAGGCGTGCTTGAGCAGGCCGGTGTTGCCGGCCATCAGAGCCGGGGCGGCGAAGCGCATCACCTGCCACAGCGGGAAGTTCCACGGCATCACCGCCAGCACCGGGCCGATCGGCTGGTAGCGGACGTACGCCCGCTTCGCCTTGACCGCGGCGGCGTCGGCGGGCTCGTCGGCGAGCATCCGCGGCGCGTTGCCCGCGTAGAAGCGGCAGGCGGTGGCGCACTTGGTGACCTCCGCCTTCGCGGCGGCGTACGTCTTGCCCATCTCGGTGGTCATCAGCCGCGCCGTCTCGTCGCGCTCGGCGTCGAGCAGGTCGGCGGCGGCGGTGAGCCACCGGGCCCGCTGCGCGATGGTGGTGTCACGCAACTGCCGGAACGCGAGGTCGGCCCGCTCGATCGCGGCGTCGATCTGCTCGTCCGACATCGCCTCGTACGTCTTGAGCACCTGTCCGGTGGCGGGATTGGTGGTGGCGATGGGCATCTCGTACTCCTGTCACTCGAACAGCGAGTGCCGCACGCCCGGTTCCTCCCGGCGGCGCGCGGCGCGGCGGCGCTGGATCACGACCAGGTCGACCACCGCCACCACGGCGAGCAGCGCGCAGACGACACCCAGCCAGGCGATGTCCGCGGCGAATGCGAGCACCGCGAAGACGGTCATCACGACCAGACCGAACGTGGCGAGTGCGAGCCGCAGGTTCAGGGCGCTGTTGGCGTGGCCGACCGTGCCACGGGCGCGACGGGGCTGTGATCGGGTCATTCCTGGGGCCTACCCCGGCACGGGCGGGGATAACCGGCCGGCGCGGGAACGCCGGTGATCCGCGACACCCGGCGGGCAGGCGCCGGATGCGTCCGGCGGGCGGGTGCGTTACATCGGTGCGCCGGCCCCGGCGGAGATCCCGCGGGACGGTGGAGAGGATGGCATGACCACGACGCAGGCCGTACCCGTGACCGTCGCCGTGTCCCGGCGCGCCGACCCGGCGCGTACCGACGAGGTGGTGGCGTGGATGCGGGCCGGGACGGCGCTCGCGGAGAGCTTCCCGGGCTTCCTCGGCGCCGGTTTCGTCCGCAGCGCCCCCGGCTCGGGCGAGTGGCACGTGATGTACCGCTTCGCCGACGCGGACACGTTGCGCGGCTGGGAGGACTCGCCGCAGCGGCGCTGGTGGCTCAGCTCGGCGCAGGGCATCGTCGAGCACACCCGGGTGGAGCGGCGCACCGGCATCGAGGGCTGGTTCGACCCGCCGGTGGACCACGTGGTCGAGACGTTCGGCGAGCCGGAACCGGCCGCGCCGCCGCGCTGGAAGCAGGCGGTCACGATCTGGCTGGCGTTCTTCCCGCTCAGCCTGGCCGCCACGCTGCTGACCACCCGGTTCCTCTCCGGCGTGCCGCTGGCCGGCCGGACGCTGCTGATGACGCTCGTGCTCACCCCGCTGATGACCTACCTGGTGCTGCCCCGGATCACCCGGGCGCTGCACCGGTGGCTGCACGGCCGGCCTGCGCCGACACCACAGATGTGAACGACGGTGGTCGATGCCCGATAGCCGACAGAACCGCCGCCGGAACTCCGCCGGGGCATAGGGTCGACGCGCCCGTTGCCGCCGCCGGACGGGGGACCGATGAGACGCTGGACCGCCGCGCTGGCCTGCCTGGCGGCGCTCGTCGCGCTCGCCTGTGACGGCTCCGGCGAGGCGTCGCCCCGGCCGTCCGGCACGCCCCGCCCCGGCGAGCCGCGGGTGCTGGTCGCGCTCGGCGACTCGGTCAGCACCGGCTACGGCTCCTGCCTGGTGCTGGTGAGCTGCGAACGCAACTCCTGGTCGACCGGGGACGGCCTGCGGGTGGAGAGCCTCTACCGGCGGCTGCGCGCGGACGTGCCGGGGCTGCGGGCGTACAACCGGGCGGTGCCCGGGGCCCGCGCGTCCGCGCTGACCGGCCAGGCCCGTTCGGCGGTACGCGACAAGGCCGACCTGGTCACCGTGCTGATCGGGGCGAACGACGCCTGCCGGGGTGACGTCGACGACATGACGCCGGTGGAGACCTTCCGCGACCAGGTCGACGCGGCGCTGGGCGTGCTGCGCGAGGGCCGGCCGAAGGCCCGGGTGCTGGTGGCCGGCATCCCGGACCTTCACCGGCTCTGGCAGATCGGGCACACCGAGCCCCGCGCCGTGCGGGCCTGGTCGCGGGGCGTCTGCCCGGCACTGCTGGCCGACGCCACGTCGACCGCGCCCGCCGCGGTGGCCCGCCGGGCCCGCGTCAGGGACCGGATCGAGGCGTACGACGGGCAACTGCGCGCCGCCTGCCGGGCGTACGGGTCACGCTGCCGCTGGGACGGCGGCGCGGTGCACCGCCACCGCTTCACGCTGGACCAGGTCAACGCGCTCGACTGGTTCCACCCGAACGCGGCCGGGCAGGGCCGGCTGGCCGAGGTGGCCTGGAACGCCTCCGGCTGGTCAGGGCTGACGCGGGCCGGGTAGCTGCCGGGGACCGGCGGCGCGGTAGAGGGCGCGCGTGCGGTCGGCCAGTTCCTTGGTGGCCGACGAGTTGGCCCAGGTGCCGAGCACGATCGCGGCGCCCGGCACGACCTTGGCGAACATCCGCTTGGCGGCGCGCACCCCGGCCATCCGGGCCAGCCGGACCCCGAGCTGGAGCATCACCCGGCCCAGCGCCCGGTCACCGGCGGAGCCGAACAACGCGCCGGCCCGCTCCCGGCCGGCCGCCACCCCGAGCGCCAGGCGTGCGGTCTGGGCGGCCTTGTGCACCCGCTGGAGCACCAGCAGGTCGGTCGCCCGGTCGGGGTGCGTCGGGTCGGCGCCGTAGGCGGCGGCGACGTGCAGCACCAGCCGGGCCTGGGTCCAGGCCAGAACACCCACGTCGATCACCGCGCCGGGCAGCCCGGCCGCGCCGGACACCGCGCCGGAGAGCCGGGCGTGGTTGACGAACTTGCGAACCGCCTGGTCGGCCAGCTGTTCCGGCGGCGCGTCCGGCCGTAGCGCCCGCTCCCGGGCGGCCCACTGCGCGGCCTCCGGGCCGAGCCGGCGTACCGCCTCCAGGGCGAGGTGCTCCGGCGCGTACTGCGGGTCGTCCCGCATCCGGTCCCACAGCTTCGCCGGTGGCGCCTCGGGCGCCTCCACCGGCGGGACGGGGGTGGTGGGGACGGCGTTGGGCTCCCCGTCGAC
>NZ_RCVK01000364.1:0-27273 GCF_003667485.1 Micromonospora sp. BL1 | reverse complement strand
ATCTGCTCGCGCAGCAGGTCAACAGGGTTCACACTCTCTGAAGCGGCCATCGCGTCCTCTCTTCCTTCTCTGACTTGGTCGTCTTGAAGGATCGACGCGATGGCCGTCTCTCATCTACGCAACACGCTCATCACGGGCAAGTCGTACACCACTTCCGCGGACGCAACCCAGATGGAGGTGGGCGATGCCGGACGAACCGCTCGTGCGCAATTCACGGCTGCTCGGCCTGTTCGTCGAGATCGTTCGAGGGCCCGAAGGAACCCTGCGGGCAGTAGAGACCGCCGGCCGTGGCATCACGGCAGAGGCACGCTGCACACTGACAGTGGTCGCAGACAAGATGACCATTAGCACCGGCAGCCCAGCCGAGGTGCGTCAGAGAAACCTCGCCTGCGCCGATCGACTCGTCGAACTTGGCGCCATCGAAGACGACCTTAGCGAGTTGTGGTCCCGCCACCGGGAAGGCGATCTTGATGAGGCCGCGTTTGAGGCAAGCCTCCTGCGAATAGTCATGCGTCTGGAAGCGTGGCCGCAATCCTGGCGGCGCCTGCCAGCCTGATGAGCAGGGTTCGTACATCCGGCGCGGAGGAACGGGCGGTCGGGACTGAGTCGAGTCGTCGGGGCACCGCTCGACAGCGCTCCGGCACCACCGGTCGGATACTGGCCGAGTGACGGAGGAACCGGCTGGCAGGTCGACGCGGTGGACGATTCATGGTGAGCGGGTTGTCGACCGGAGCCGGCGCTCGCGGTTGAGCATCGCAGATGTGGAGTTGCCGGTCGAGCATCGCCCTCTCGGCGTTCATCGCATTGGAAAACGGGTGCCCCCACGCTAACGCTCGTTAGGGCTAGTGTCAGCGACCATGGTGAATACCACTCGCAATCTTGGCCTGGGACACGGCAGCGCGTTCGGCGAGCGTGGGGTGGCGAAGCGGCTGGGCACATTGAGCCGGCACACATCACTGACCGGCCGACGATTACTGGAGATCGGCTGCGGGGACGGCACGTACACGATGCGGCTGGTCGGCGCGTTCGAGCAGATCGAGGCCGTGGACATCCAGCAGGATCGGCTGGCCCTGTTCCGGGAGCGGCTGGCCGACGACCCGGCGGCGGCCCGGAAGATCAACGTGCGGGAGTTGTCCGCTACCGAGCTGGACTATCCGGACGAGAGCTTCGACCTGGTCACCGCCATCGAGGTGGTGGAGCACATCGACGACCTCGATGCCGCCCTGCGGCAGGTCCGTCGCGTGCTCGTTCCCGGCGGCTGCTTCGCCCTGACGACGCCCAACCGGTGGTTCCCATTCGAGACTCATGGATTCCTGATCCGCGGGAAGCGGTACCGGCCCGCGCGGGGTCCGTTCCTGCCGTGGATCGTGCCGCTGCACCGGCGGCTGGCCGACGCCCGTTGCTTCACCGCCCGCGGCTTGTCCGCGCAGCTCCGGCGGGCCGGGCTGGAGCCGGTAGCGGTGGACTACATCATGCCGCCGTTCGACCGGTCCCGCTTCGGGCGTCGTATCCGGCCGGTGACCGACGCGGTCGAGCGGTCGCCGCTGAAGTTCTTCGGCATGGCCCTGGCGGTGGTCGCCCGCCGACCGGCGTGACGGTCCACCAAGGCACCCAGGTTTAGCGGCTTTCCGGATGGCTATGAGGGGTATCGATCCGCGACCCGATGAGCAGGCCCGCGAGCGAGGAGAGCCGATGGCCAGCGTTGCGATCCCGTCCGACGATCCGACCCGTACCCTCGTCCACGCCCGTCCCGACGACCCCGCCCTCGCGCACCTCGCCATCGCGGGCGGCACCTACACGATCCTGGTCACCGGCGAGCAGACGGCCGGCCGGTACTGCCTGATCGACATGCGCGTTCCGCCGGGCGGTGGGCCGCCTCCGCACCGGCACGACTTCGAGGAGATGTTCACGGTGCTCGACGGGGCGGTGGAGTTCACGTTCCGGGGCGAGCAGACCGTCGCGCGGGCCGGGGAGACCATCAACATCCCGGCGAACGCGCCGCACTTCTTCCGCAACTCGTTCGACCAGCCCGCTCGGTTGCTGTGCATGTGCACGCCGGCCGGGCAGGACGAGTATTTCCTGCGCGTGGGCGATCGGGTGGACGGTCCCACCTCGCCGCCGCCGGCTCTCACCGACGAGGAGCAGGCCGAGCGCCGGAACCGGGCCGCCGCGCTGGCTGCGGACTACCGCACCGAGCTGCTGATCGGCTGACACCGGGCACAACGTAAAGGCTCACCGCCGTGGCCGAGACCACGACGGTGAGCCCTTTTCCGTACGAGGGGGTCAGCTCGCCGCGACGAGCTGGAACCGCTGGTTGGCCTGGCCGTTGCAGTCGTAGATCTGCACCTGCTGACCGTTACCGGTGCCCCAGACGTCGAGGCAGCGGCCGGACTGGACTCCGGTGATGGTGCCGTTGGAGTTGACGTTCCACTGCTGGTTCGTCTGGCCGTTGCAGCTGTAGATCTGGACGGCCGAGCCGTTGCCGGAGCCGGCGGCGTCCAGGCACATCGAGCCGTACACGGTCAGTTGCCGGCTGGAGGTGTAGGTCCACCGCTGGTTGGTCTGGCCGTGGCAGTCGTAGAGCTGCACCCGGGTGCCGTTGCTCTGCGAGGAGTTCGGCACGTCGATGCACCGGCCGGACTGGTTGCCGACGATCCGGCTGGCGCCGGTGGTCGGCGGCGGCGTGGTCGGCCCGGCGGTCGGGGTCGGTCCGGCGGTCGGCGACGCCGTCCCGGTCGGCGTGGGGTTGGGCGTGGCGGCGTTGAGGGCGTTGAGGACCGAGTTGTACGCGGCCTTCTTGTTGCCGCTGCCGTCGAACAGCAGCGGGTTCTCGTTGGAGCGCCACGAGTCGCTGTCGCGGACGCCCCAGACGGTGATGCCGATGCAGCGCGGCACGTTCAGGCACGCCTGGGTCAGCCCGGCGTACTGGCTGGTGGACGAGTTGGTGACGTCGACCTCGGTCAGCGCCACGTCGACGCCGAGGGCGGCGAAGTTCTGCAGCGTGGTCTGGAAGTTGCCGGGCAGCGAGCTGCCGCCGGTGAAGTGGGTCTGCAGGCCGACGCAGTCGATCGGGACGCCGCGGGACTTGAAGTCCCGGATCATGTTGTAGACGCCCTGCGTCTTGCCGTACGACCAGTTCTCGATGTTGTAGTCGTTGTAGCAGAGCTTGGTCGACGGGTCGGCCGCCCGGGCGGTGCGGAACGCGACCTCGATCCAGTCGTTGCCGGTGCCCTGAAGGTTGGAGCTGCGGCGGCTGCCGTCCTCGTTGAACGCCTCGTTGACCACGTCCCACGCGGCGAGCTTGCCCCGGTAGTGGGCCATCACGCCGTTGATGTGGTCGATCATCGCCTGACGCAGGTTGCTGCCGTTCAGGCTCTGCATCCAGCCGGGCTGCTGCGCGTGCCAGGCCAGAGTGTGGCCGCGGACCTGGAGACCGCGCTGGGTCGCCCAGTTGTAGATCTGGTCGCCGGAGGAGAAGTTGAACTGACCCCGCTGGGGCTGCAGCGCTTCCGGCTTCATCTCGTTCTCGGCCGTGATCATGTTGAATTCACGTGCCGCGATGGTGCTGTACGTGGAGTCGCCCAGCCGGTTCGCCGCGATGGCGGTGCCGAAGTAGCGGCCCGACTGTGCCGCGGCGGCACCGAGCGTGCTCGCCGCCGCCTGGGCCAGGCTGGGCACCACGAGCGCGGCACCGGCAAGTGCCAGCGCGCTGGTGACGGCGGCCAGTACCACGCGGTGGCTGCGCCTCGGTAGATGTTTCATGACACTCCTCTGCATATCGGACGATGATGCGCTGGCGATGCCCGGCTGGACGCGGGTGGGAGCCGGCGGTGCGCCCACCCCCGCGTCACTGCCCTGAAACTTTTCGAAGATGTACCGGTAACTTCCCTGGGAAGATATCCGCGACGGCACGATCGGTCAATGTCGATGTCAACGCGAACATGGACTCGACCGGCTGATCAGCGCGGGAGTCCACAGATGTCCGTGAGAACGAAGCGCGACGAGAGCCGCGGCGAGGACCGAAAGTTTCGGAAAATACCGGCGCGACCGGTCAGCGATCGACCGCGGCGTCGTACCGCTCGCGGTTGGCGTGCACCTCGTCCATGTGCGCCTCGGCCCACACCTTGATGCCGTACGTCAACCGGTGCAGCGACAGGCCCAGGTCGGTCAGCTCGTAGGTGACAGTCACCGGCACGCTCGGCGTCACGGTGCGAGTGACCAGGCCGTCGCGCTCCAGTGAGCGCAACGTCTGGGTGAGCATCTTCTGGCTGACCCCGGCCAGCCGGCGGGACAGCTCGGAGTAGCGCATGACCTGCGGTTCGACATTGTGATCGGGGCCGTCACGGCCGAGCGCGGCCAGGATCAGCGCCACCCACTTGTCGGAGATCCGGTCCAGGAGTTGCCGGCTCGGGCAGCCGGCGAGGAACGCGTCGTACTCGGCCCGCGCCTGCGCCCGCTTCTGCGCCGCCGTCTGCGTCGGCATCGTCCGCGCCTCCCACCCCGGGGTACCCAACGCACTCCGAAGTGCGTACTTCCCGAAAGAAAGTTACCCCTCCATCGTGGAGCAGGTCACCCCTCAAGAACAAAGGAGACCCGACCATGGGTACGCGTACCTTCCGCACCGCCGTCGTCCGCACCCCGGGCGGACCCGACGCGATCGAGGTCGTCGACGTCCCGGAGCGCGAGCCGGGCCCCGGCGAGGTCCGGGTGGCCGTCGCCGCGGCGGCGGTCAACCCCGTCGACCTCGGAGTGGCGGGCGGCTTCTTCCACTCGCTGGGGCTGATCGACCAGCCGCACCACACCGGCCTGGGCTGGGACTTCGCCGGCACCGTCGACGCCGCCGGCCCGGGCGTGGGCCTGACCGCCGGCACCCGGGTCGCCGGTCTGGTGGTCGGGTTCGACCGCGACTACGGCACGTACGCCGAACAGCTCGTCGTGCCCACGGCCGACCTCGCCGTCGTACCCGATGATCTGGACCTGGTGGCGGCGGCGACAGTGCCGCTCAACGGCCTGGCCGCGGCGCAGGTCGTCGATCTGCTCGGCGAGCCGCCCGCCGGCGGCCGGCTGCTGGTCACCGGCGCGGCCGGCGCGGTCGGCGGCTACGTCCTCGCGCTCGCCCCGGCCCGGGGATGGCGGGTGACCGGCCTGGCGCGGGCCGCGGACGAGAAGTTCGTCCGCAGCCTCGGCGCCGACTTCACCACCGCCGCCGAACCGGGCTGGGACGCGGTCGCCGACGCCGCCGCGTGGCAGGAGCAGGCGCTCGCCCTGGTCCGCGACGGCGGCGCGTTCGTCGGCGTGCGGCCCAACGCGCAGCCGGCCGCCGAGCGCGGTGTCACCGTCCGCGTGATCGAGACCCGCGCCGACGGGGTACGCCTCGCCGACCTGCTCGCCCGCACCGCCGCCGGTGAACTGCCGGCCCGGGTGCACGCGGTGCTGCCGCTGGACCGGGCGGCGGACGCGCACCGGGCGATGGCCGAGGGCGGGGTACGCGGGCGCTACGTGCTGCGCCCCTGACCAGCGGCGACGCCGATCAGCAGCGCACCGCCACCCGAGCGACCGCACGGTCGGCGGCCTCGGGTGGCAGGTCGCTCTGAACGCCGACGTCCAACGCCAGCAGCCCCTGGTCAAGGCCGACGAGCAACGTGCCGCCGACCGTGCAGCAGGTGAGCGCCGGGTGATAGACGGGAATGGTGTGCACTGCCCGTCCGGTGGACGGATCCCAGATCCGCACCGTCCGGTCCCGGCTGGTCGAGGCGAGCAGATCCCGGCCACCGACGCGCACCAGGCTCAACCCGGTGACGGCAGCCGTGTGGCCGGTGAACACGCCCACAGGTTCGCCCCACTCGGCGTCCCACAGACGGATCGTGTGATCGGCGCTGGCCGACGCCAGCATCCGGCGACCCGCCACGACGAGGCCGCAGAGCGCGGTGACCGCATCCTGGTGTCCCTGCCGGGTCCAAACCGGTGTGTCACCACCGCCCCACAGCATTACCGTGCCGCTCTTGTCGGCCGACGCGAGCGCCTCCACGCTGGGCCACCGGACCGTCGCGAGGGCGGTCACCCAGGCATGGTTGACGTCCATGATCAGAACTAGACGTACGGCACCGGACTGGGGGTGCCAGAGCCGGATGGCCTGGTCGTCGCCCGCCGACGCGACAAGCGTCTCACCCTCGATGACAATCGGGCAGGCCGTGTCTACGGAGCCGTAATGCTCGGCGCCGTGAATGAGTCCCTGCGCTTGCTCGCGCTCCCGCACCTTCCACACCAAGGCCGAGGGCCCACCGTGGACAGTGACTAGTAACGGTTCCTCAACATCCGCAACCGCACACATCGCGTTGACGGGGCCAATCGGCGTGGGAAGATCCCACAATTCCTTACCCGTGGCCGGATCCCAGAACCGCACGCGACCATCGGCACCGCCGCAGGCCACCAAGCCAGATCGCTCCCCAGGGATCGGGCAGAGACTGAGCACGGGCCAGCCTCTGGTCTGATCCGTGATCGTCTCCGGCCGGCCGCTAGCGGGATCCCATAGCCGGACCGTGCCGTCGTCCCCTGCTGTTGCCAGCAGACGGTCCCTCGCCGTCTTGAGCTCACACACCGCGTGGATCCAAGTGGTATGCCCCTTAAGGCTCGGCTGGCTTGTCCAGGTCCCCACCTCCCACAGCCGAACCACTCCGTCGTCACCGGTCGAAACCAGCAGGGAGTCTTCATTGACCACGCAGAGGTCGGTGATCGGTCCCGCCGTTTCTAGGATATGAGCACATTCGCCCGTCTGCGGGTTCCAGAGCCGGACAGTGCCGTCGTAGCCTGCGGAGGCCAGCAACGTACCGCCCGGCGCACGGACGGCACATAGGGCGGTCACCCAGCCGACATGCCCGGTGAGGACCAGCCTCGGCCGTGTGTCACTTGTTGGCTCCCAGACCCGGACCGCGCCGTCGAAACCGGTGGAGGCGAGCAGGTGCCGGCCGCCCACCGGGACGTAGGTTACGGCGGTCACCCAGCCCGAGTGCCCGGTCAACGCGTGGCACTGCGTCCCGGTCACCGGATCCCAGATCCGGACCGTCCGATCGTCGCCCGCCGAGGCCAGCAGGTCGCCGTCCGGCAACGGGATGACACAGATGTTGCGGACCCAGTCGTCGTGCCCGCGCAGTTCGTGCCGGCGCTGACCGGTACGCGGATCCCAGAGGCCAACGGTCCCGTCGTGGCTGGCGGTGGCGATCAGCGTCTCGCCGACCCCGGTGCGGACGGCGCACAGCCCGCGGATCGTGTCGTCGTGACAGGTGAGGACCGCCACGGCCTGGTTGGTCAACGGATCCCAGAGCCGGACCGTGCCGTCGTCGCCAGCGGAGGCGAGCAAACGCCGATCGTTCAGCTCGATAGCCGCCACGTCGTAGACAGCCCGCGAGTGCCCGTCCAGCACGCTGCGCTCCTGTCGGGGCGGGGTGTGGGCCCAACGTGCCCGGTAGGGCGCGGCGACCGTCTCGATCCCGCTGCCCAGCCCGTCAAGCCGCTCGACAACCGAGAAGAGGGCAGCGCGTTCAGCCGGCGACGCCACCATCGCCAGCGGCGTGCGCTGCATCAGCTTCACCCTGGCCTGTGACAACGAGGACAGCGGACGTTCCGTGTCTATAACCAAGAGGAGTCGATCCAACTGTGCATGCAACATGTAATCATCGTCAGCAAGGAGCTGTTCGATGAGCCCGGCCCGAGCGGCATGGTGGGACAGCGAGGACCTCAGATAGCCGGGAACAGAAGCCCATCCGGTCTCGGTCGCCAGGTCAGTCCAGGCGGCGACCAGCCGTCGCTGATCGTCCTCACGGGTTCTCCGCTCGTCCCTGCCGGCCAGTAACGCGTCGTTGAGGGCCTGGTGGAACAGGCGGTACGCGGGCTCGCTACCGCCGCCGGTCTCAACCAGGAAGTTCGCCGCCGACGTACGGGCGAACGCGAGAAGTTCGTCCTCGGTGACCGTGCCGCCGAGCGCCGTCACCGCGGTCCGCCAGAGCGACAGCGGCAGACCCGGCGTCTCGGCGTACGCCAGGGCGGTGAGGGCGAGCCGGGCGGAGGCCGAGCCGGCGGCCGGCAACCCGGCCAGGTAGGAGTCGAGCGCATGGGCCACGGTCGCGGTGAACGACACCGAGGCCGGGTCGACCGGCGCGATGTCGCGCAGCGCGTGTGCCCGGGCGACGAGACCGGCCACCAGGAAGTTTCCCTTCGCCAGCTCGGCGATGCGGCGGGCCAGCGGGGCAGCCGCCGCCGGATCGTTGTACGGATTGCCCGGCCGTTCCGCGCCGAGCAGCCGCAGGGTCGCCAGGGCGTAGTTCACCAGATCGGCCTCGGCGAAGTATTCGGGCGTGTCCAGATCCACCAGCTCGACCGGGCCACCGAAGCAGGAGATCAGGTCGCCCCGGTCGTCGCCGCGCCGGGTGCCGACGACCACCCGGGCGCCGTACCGGCCGCACTCCAGGGCCAGCGGCAGCAGGAGGTCGTCGATGACCTGCCGCGCCTGACCGGGGTCGGCCGTCTCGTCCAGCGCGTCGATGACGAGCACGAAGCGAGCCGGACGACGCGCCAGCCGCTCCCGCATCGCCGGCATCAGGTCGGCCGGCGCACCTGGCAGGTCGACGGCGGCGGCCCGCGCGATCTCGACCGCCACCTCGAGCGCGGTCTTGCCCTTGGCGTGCACGGCGCAGGACACCGAGCCGACGGTGGCGCGGACGGCGTTGTCGCCGCCCGGCAGGGTGTCCCGGATCTGCTGGTCGGCCGTCGTCACGACGCGGCCCAGGACGGCGGACTTACCGACCCCGGGTGAGCCGGTGACGATCAGCGGCCCGGTCACGGGCGTCTCCCCGTCGATGAAGTCGACGATCCGCCGGAGCGCGGCCGCACGCCCCCGGAACCGGGCACCACCCTCGGTGTCCACGGCGACGCCCCGCGCCCGGGGCAGCCAGTGCCGGCCGGCCTCGCCGTCGGTGCTCAACGTCCACCCCCAGGCCGAGAGCGCTGCGTCGTCGGCGTCCTCGACCCGCCAGGCCGACAACGCGCCCAACGTCATGGCCGGCACCTGTTCGTCGGCGTGGCTCAGGGTGAGCGCCTGGCCCCTGCCCTTGCCGTCGGCCGTGACGACCACGCCGACCACCGCCTGATACTCCGGGGACCACACGGCGCCCCCGCTGAACCCCTTGCTGAGCGGCCCGGCGGCGCCGCTGTCGATGGTCACGTGGCCGTACCCGCCGGCTTCGACGACGGAACCGGTCGCCTGGAGGCCACCGACCACTCCGGCCGGGAAGCCGTACGCCCAGAAGGGACGGTCGAGCAGCGGTTGGGGGGCGAGGCAGCGCAGCCGGGCCGGCGTGACGGTCGCCGGCACCGGCTCGACGAGCTCGAGCACGACCAGGTCGACGTACGCCTCCCGCATGCCGTCGTGCCGGCACTGCCGGACCTTGCGCCGGTCGAAGTAGGCGACCTTGGGTGCGCGCGGAAAGGCGACAGTGAGATCGGGGCGGAGGGTGCCGTCGGCGGTGAACGCCACGTGGTGGCAGGTGAGCACCAGGTCGGTGGCGATGACGATGCCGGTGCCGAGCGCCGTGTGCGGGTCCGCCTCACGGTGCAGAGCCACCGCCCACGAGCACTCGTCCGGGGCCGTTGTCACGGGCCGGGCCGTCCGTCAGCGCCGTGGGCCGGCACCGCGGTCGGTGGGGCCCTCCGGCTGCCAGGCGAGTGTGACCTCGAAGTTCGCCTCTCCGGTCGCCTTCGCCACCACCCAGCTCGCCGTGCCGGTGGCCTTGATCCCGAAGCGCACCTCCACCGCGTCGGGAGAGACGGTCTTGACCTGTTCCAGCAATTCCCGGGCGGCGGCGACCGCCGGCGCCGCGGATTCGCGTACCCAGCCGGCGACGTCGCCGAAGCCGGCGGGCTGGAAACCTGGCGTCGGCTCGACTTCGATCAAGGCAACCGTTTCGTCGTCGACCTGGTAGCGGACCACCTCAGACTGCACGGTCACCTCCGTGACGTATTTCAGGAGAACAGGCGGGAGGGGTCGCGGCGGAGCAGAAACTCCGGCCCTCTCGCCGGTCTGCCATGCTGCCCGTTGTCCTTGTCACTTCGCAATGGTCCGGCCGGTGAACCGCGCCGAAGCGGCCGAACAGGCGTTTCAATCGCAGCGTCCACGCAGGACCGCCGGAGATCAACTGTGTGAACCTGTCGGCTTTCGTCAGCGAGATCGGTGACCTTGCGCGCGTCCGGCACCGTCGGCAGAATCGGCCCGTGCGCCGGGTCCTTCCCGTTACCCACCTCGATCATGGCCATCCCTTCAAACCCTTCGATCCACCGTCGACGCGGTGAGAGCTCGTGCCGCAGAGGAGCATCCGCATGCCGGAAAAGGAACTGACCCTCGTCGACCGGTGCATTCTTGTCACGCTGATGGTGAAGGCGGCGCCACTGCCGCAGACCTACTTCAAGAACGTCGCCGGAATCAGCCTGAAGCCGGAGCACCGCAGCCGACTCAAGTCACTCGGTCTGATCGAGGTCACGGAGAAGCCGAGGATTGTTCTGGCCCTCACCGACGAGGGCTGGGATCGGGCTACTGAGGAGTTGGGGGCAGAGCCGCCAAAGCGCGCGGGTGCGGCGGGCGGCACGCTCTACGTCGCGCTCGACTTCCTGCGCCGGCTGATCGACCACTCCGGAACCCGCGCCGACGACCTGTTCCGGATGCAGATCAACCGGGACGAGGTAGTCGCACCGCCGGTGGCGTCGTCGGCGTCCCCGGCCGGGGACGCGGTCGCGCTGATCCGGCAGGCGTACCACGAGCTGGCCGCCAGACCCGGTGACTACGTCATGCTGGCCGATCTTCGCGACGCACTCTCGGAGTTGTCCCGCCCCGAGTTCGACGCCGCGCTCGTGACGCTCAACCAGGAGCGCGGCGTGTATCTGGTACCCGAATCCAACCAGAAGGCGCTGAAGTTGCGGGAGCGGGCGGCGGCGGCGACCATCGGCAACCAGGACAAGCATCTGCTCGCCATCTCGTCATGATCGGGGACGAGCAACGCCGCGCCCTGGCGGCGCTGAGGTTCAACTGGGCTCCGACCCCGGACGACGTCTGGAAGCCCACACCGTTCCACGTGGAGGGCCTGCACCACGACGTCGTCACGACGGTGCTGGACAGCTTCGCGGAGGCGCAGGCCAGCAGCGACTCCAGCCCGGTGGGTGTCGCCCTAGTCGGCCAGCGTGGCATCGGCAAGACGCACCTCATCGGCACGGTTCGCCAGCAGGTGCAGCAACGCGGCGGGTTCTTCTTCCTGGTCGAGCTGCTCGAGGCCCGGACGTTCTGGCAACGCACCGCGATCTCGATGCTGGAGGGTCTGGTCCGGCCGATGCCGGACGAGACGACCCAGCTACGGACGTTCCTCCGCCGGCTGGCCGACGAGGTGGGGGCGCCCCGGACGGTGCGGCGCGCGGTCGCCGGCGAGACCGAGCTCAGCCGTCCGGCGCTCGACGCGTTCGCCGACCTGATCCGCAAGAAGGACCGGCAGATCGGCACGGAGTGCCAGGACACCGCGCGGGCCCTGGTGCTCTACGCGGCCGAGCAGTCCGCAGTGCAGGACATCGGCTACGACTTCCTGTGCTCGATGGACGAAGAGGAGCCCGGCCAACGGGCCGGGTGGGGGCTGCGGCGCACTCGGCGTGCGTCCCAGGAGGTGGTCCGGGACATCTCCCGGCTGCTCGCCGTCGTCGGCCCGACGGTGATCGCGGTGGACCAGATCGACCTGATGATCGCCCAGTCCGTGAAGGCGACCAACCAGGACGCCCGGGGCGAGGCGGACTGGCAGACGTCGCTCCTGCTCGAACAGGTCGCCAGCGGCCTGATGGCGCTGCGCGAGACCACGCGCCGGACCCTGTCCGTCGTCTCGTGCTTGCCGCACACCTGGTACAGCATCCGGCATCAAGCGACGGACACTGTCCAGGACCGGTTCCGGGAGGCTGCCCCGCTCAAGGAGATCCCGTCCGTCGAGGTCGGCCGCGAGCTGGTCGAGAAGCGGTTCGCGGTGCTCTTCGACGGCCTCGGGTTCACGCCGCCCCACCCCACCTGGCCGGTCCACCCGGACGCGTTCCAGGAAGTCGTCGGCTTCACCCCGCGTGAGCTGCTGCGACGGATCGACACACACGTCCGGGCCTGCCTGGCCGACGGCGAGGCGCGGGAACTGCGGCACCTGCTGCACGCGAGCGGCGATCGCGTGGCCGACGGGCCCGTCCACGCCCCGGTCACCGGGCCGCCGCCGGAGAACCGGGCGAACGGATTCGGCAAGATCGACGCCCGGTACGCGGAGCTGGTCGCCGCCGCCGACACCGCCTCCGCCCTGTCCCCGCAGTCGGAGGATGCCCGCGTCCCACGCCTGCTCGAAGCCGGCCTGACCGCGTGGATCGCCGCGCAGGGCGCGGCCGTCGAGGCGTTCAGCCTCGATCCGATTCCCGCCGGGACCAAGCCGGCGCTGCACGCGCGGCTACGGCACAGCCTGAGTGAGGACAGCGAGGACGAGGAGCACTGGTCGTTCCGGGCGATTTCCGCACCGCATCACATCGCGGTGCTCAACCGGATCCGCAACGCGATCACGACCGCCGGACTCACCGAGGGGGTCGCCAAACGACGGCTCTTCCTGTTGCGCAGCGCGGACTGGTCGACCGGCGCCCGTACCCGAGAGGTGCTGGACGCGTTCGAGCGGGCCGGTGGTCGCAGGCTTCGCCTGGACGCACCGGATGTCGCCCGGCTGGCCGCACTCGAACAACTCATCCAGGACTACGGCCGGGAGACGCTGCGGCCCTGGTTCGCCGATCGGCGGCCGGCCTCCGACATCACCTGTCTGCGGGAGGCGCTGGGCGACTGGCCGGGCGCGCCGGAAGCCGTCCGGACCGAGGAGCGGCCAACGGAGGCGCCGGACCAACCCCCGGTCGGGACGCCACCGCCGGTCACCGCTGCGCCGCGCTCCGCCGGTCCCGTCCCTGCACCGCAGACCGTCGGGTCCGTCCCTCCGCCGCGCTCGGCCGGTTCCGGCCCGGTTCCACCGATGATCGCTCCCCTGCCGCCGGTGGCGGGCATCGACCCGGAGCGGATGGAGATCGGCACGGTCACCGGGCGGCCGGACCCGGTCGGCATCGACCTCGAAGCGCTGCGCCGGCACACAGTCATCTTCGCCGGCTCCGGTTCCGGCAAGACCGTCCTGATCCGCCGCCTGATCGAGGAGTGCGCCCTGCGCGGCGTGTCGGCCATCGTGCTCGACCCCAACAACGACCTGGCCCGGCTCGGCGAGGCCTGGCCCGAGCCGCCGCCGGGCTGGGGCACCGACGACGCCCGCCGCGCGGCGGAATATCTGGCCGGCACCGACGTGGTCGTCTGGACGCCGGGACGGCAGGCCGGTCGGCCGTTGAGCTTCCAGCCGTTGCCGGCCTTCGCCGACGTGCTCGACGACCCGGACGGGTTCACCTCGGCCGTCAACGCCGCCGTCGCCACGCTCGCCCCGCACGCCCGGGTGGACGGCGGAACCGACAAGGCCCGGCTCGGCCGCGCCGTGCTGCGCGAGGCGCTGATCGGCTACGCCCGCAGCGGCGCAAGCGACCTGCGTGAGTTCACCGACGTCCTCAACGACCTCCCGGACGGGGTGAGTCAGCTCGACAGCGCGCCCAAGCTGGCCGCCGGCATGGCACAACTGCTCAAGGCCGCCCTGATCAACGACCCGCTCCTGGGTGGCGTCGGAACGCCTGTCGACCCGGGCGAACTGCTCACCCCGCCACCCGGTCGCCGCGCCCGGGTCTCGGTGATCAATCTCGCCGGGCTGTCCGAGGAGAATCAGCGGCAGAGCTTCGTCAACCAGTTGCAGCTCGCCCTGTTCACCTGGATCAAGCGCCATCCGGCCGGGGACCGGCCACTCGGTGGACTCTTCGTCATGGACGAGGCGCAGACACTGGCCCCGTCCGGTGCCGTGACCGCCTGCACCCAGAGCACGCTCGCGCTGACCTCGCAGGCCCGCAAGTACGGGCTCGGGCTGGTCTTCGCCACCCAGGCGCCGAAGGCGTTGCACAACCAGATCCCCGGCAACGCCGCCACGCAGTTCTTCGGCCTGCTCACCGTGCCGGTGCAGATCGAGGCGGCCCGGGACGTGGCCAGGGCGAAGGGCACCGACGTCCCGGACATCGGCAAGCTGCGTACCGGCCAGTTCTACGCCACAGTGGAGGGTGCCCGGTTCGTCAAGATGCAGGCGCCGATGTGCCTGACCCACCATCCGCGCAGCCCGCTGACCGCGGAGGAGATCGTCCGGCTCGCGACGCTCAGGTGATGTCGCGGCGCATCGGCACGACCACGGCGATCGCGGCGGCGGCGACCGCGTACCCGGTCAGCAGCAGGGCGCCCGCCGCCGGTGGCAGGAGTGCGACGGCGTCGCTGCCGAGCTGCGCGGACATCGCGTCGGCGACGTAGGTGAAGTCGGTGAGCGCGGCGGTGGCTCCGCCGGGCAGGAGCGGGTAGATCGCGTTGACGCCGGGGATCATCATCAGGACGGGCTCGGCCAGGTACAGGTAGCCGACGACCACGCACACGGCCGCGATCTGGTTGCGGAGCAGGGCGCCCACGCCGGTACCGACGAGCAGGTAGACCGCCATCGCGACGCCGATGCGGGCGAGCAGCGCCAGCACCGTGGGAGCGGGCAGGCCCAGCGACACGCCACGCACGGCGGCGACCGCGAACAGGGCCACCGCGGCGGAGCCGGCCAGCGCGATCCCGTAGCCGAGGCCGACGATCGCGTGGGTGGCGAGTTTGGCGGCGAGCACCCGCCCTCGGCGCGGCGCGAACAGGAACGTGACGGCGGCGGTGCCGTGCCGGTATTCGGACGTGGCCGCGAGGGCGCCGGCGGCGGCCGGAACGAAGGCGGTGAAGCCGAGGATGCCGAGGATCGACCGCAGGCCCTCCTCGGTGTGCAGTCCGGGCATCGGCGGGTCGAAGTTCTCCGGTCCGACGAGCGCCATCAGCCCGACCAGGCCGCCGCCGAGCGCGACGGCGGTGAGCAGCAGCCCGCCCCACATCCGGGTCGCCAGCACCCGGCGTAGTTCCGCTCTGAGCAGGTTCATCGGGCCTCCGCCGGGTCGGTGGTCAGGTCGAGGAAGAGCTGTTCGAGGCTTGTGGTCTCGGTGACCAGCTCGTGGATCCGCAGACGGTGGTCGGCGGCGAGGTCGGCGACGCGTGGCGCGTCCAGTCCGCGTACCCGCAGGCGGCCGGGCCCGGCGGCCTCGACGGACCCGGCGGCGGCCGTCAGCGCGGTGGCCAGGGCGTCCGCGTCCGGCGAGGTGACGAGCACCGTCGGCGGGCCGGTGAGCCGGGACCACGGCCCGGCGGCGACGAGTTCGCCGCGCCGGATCACCACCACGTCGTCCACCACCTGCTGGACCTCGTGCAGGACGTGGCTGGAGACCAGCACGGTGCGGCCCTCGTCGGCGAGCCGGCGCAGCAGGCCGCGCAGCCACGACATGCCTTCCGGGTCCAGGCCGTTCGACGGTTCGTCGAGCAGCAGGACGCGAGGATCGCCGAGCAGCGCCGTGGCGAGGCTGAGCCGTTGGCGCATGCCGGTGGAGAACCCCCGGGTACGACGGTCGGCGGCGTGCGCGAGGCCGAGCAGGTCCAGCAGCTCCGCGACGCGGCTGTCCGGGCAGCCGGCCATCGCGGCGTAGAGGCGCAGGTGGTCACGGGCGGTGTGGCCGGGGTGGAACGCGTTGCCGTCGAACACCGCGCCGACGGTCCGCGACGGCTGGGTCAGCCGGCCGTACGGCTGCCCGCCGATCGTGGCGGTGCCGCTGGTCGGCGTCACCAGTCCGGTCAGCATGCGCAGCGTGGTGGTCTTGCCGGCGCCGTTCGGGCCGAGGAAGCCGGTGACCGCGCCGGGCCGCACGGTGAAGGTCAGATCGTGTACGGCGGTGACGTCGCCGTAGCGTTTGGTCAGGCCCGACGCCTCGATCGCCAGGTGGTCGCCGGTCACGGCCGGCTCCTCGTCGCACGCCCGATCGTCTCGGCGAGGCCCGCCGCGGCCGGGTCGGAGACGACGACCTCGTCGAACTCTCCGCCGGCCGCCGCTCGGTCCAGCACCAGGTGCAGACCGGGCTGACCCCGCCGGGCCGCCACGAGCTGCCGGGGGCCGCCGAAGATGCCCCAGACGCCGATCTTGGCGAAGCCGGACACCGCGTACCCGCGCCGGGCGCCACGGGCCAGCCGGATCGGCTCGTCCACCGGTGCGGCGTGCCGCACGGCGGCCAGGCGTAGCGCGAACCGCTCCCGCCCGACCCACATCCGTTCCCATCCGGTGAACCGGATGTCGATCACATCGCCGTCGAGGATCACGGAGGCCATCAGTCGTCGCCCTTCGTCGTGTCGGAGTCGTGCGCTGATGTGTGCGTGTCGCCGGGGGCCGCCTGGCGGTCCGCGGGCATCAGGATGGTCGCCAGCAGCCGGGGGATCCGTCCGTCGCCGGGCCCTCTGGCGAGCAACGGGCCGACCAGCGCGTTGAGCCCGGCCGCGAACTCGTGCAGCTCGGCGTCGGTCAGGTGCAGTACGAGCTGCTGGTATCCGACGCCGTCGACGACGAAGTCGACGGAGTCCCGCGCCAGGTAGCGGGAGAACTCGGACAGCAGGCTCGACACGAACGCGGTGAAGTAGCGCGCGTGGTCCTCCGGCGTCGCCGCCGCCAGGGCCGCCGGGTCCAGCGCGGCGCCGTGCGCGGGCAGCGCGTACACCCGCTCGACGGCGCCGCGGACCTTGCGCTCCTCCACCACGTCGAGCATTCCGGTCTTCACGAGCGTCGCCAGGTGCCGGTAGAGCGTGGCCTGCGGGACGTCGGGCAGCAGCTCGACCAGGTCGTGAGTGGTAACCCGGGCACCGGCGGCCGCGCGCAGGATGCGGATCCGCACCGGGTGCAGTGCGGTCTCCGCCCACCGCTCCATCGACGTCGTCACACTCCAGACGTTATCACTATCGAGAACGATAATGGTAGGGCGTGCCCGAGAACCGCGCCGGAAGGCGGCGGTCAGGCGCGCGGGCGGGTGTGGTGGGCCAGCACTCGCGACAGGAGCCGGGTCAGGTCCGCGCGCTCGTCCGGCGACAGCGGCGCGAGCAGGTCGTCCTGGACGGCGGCGAGCCGCTTCTCCAGCCGCCGCAACTGCCGCCGCCCGGCCGCGGTGATGGTGACGACGTTGCGCCGCCGGTCGGCCGGGTCCGGGCTGCGGGTGACGAACTCCCGCTCGGCGAGTTCGTTGAGCGCCGCCACCACGTCACTGACGTGGATGCCGCTGCGCCGGCCGAGCGCCGCCTGACTGGCCGGCCCGAACTCGTCGAGCGTGGCGAGCAGCCGGAAGTGGTAACCCCGCGCGTCGACAGCGGCGAGGCCGTCGGCGACCAGCCGGCCGGCGCGTACGGCGGTCTGGGTGATCAGCCAGCTCGGCAGGCCGGCCAGGCGGGTCGGTACGAGGTCCGGCTCCGGGTTCTCCACGTGTCCAGCCTAGCCGTAAAACGTTGGCGTCCCCAACGATCTGCGTTATCGTTGGTCGCGCCAACGTTAGTGGCACCAACGATCGGAGCTACCGTGATCGAGCCGTTCCGCGTCCACGTCCCCCAGGCCGACCTCGACGACCTGGCCGACCGCCTGGCCCGCACCCGCTGGCCCGACGAACTGCCCGGCGCCGGGTGGGACTACGGCATCCCGCTGGCCCGGGTACGGGAGCTGGCCGAGCACTGGCGCACCGCGTACGACTGGCGGGAGGCCGAGGCCGAGCTGAACCGGTATCCGCAGTTCACCACCACCATCGACGGGCAGAACATCCACTTCCTGCACGTACGCTCCGCCGACCCGGACGCGCTGCCGCTGATCCTCACCCACGGCTGGCCCGGCTCGGTCGTGGAGTTCCTCGACGTGCTCGGCCCGCTGTCCGAACAGTTCCACCTGGTCGTACCGTCGATCCCGGGGTTCGGTTTCTCCGGCCCGACCCGCGAACGCGGCTGGGACGTCGACCGCGTCGCCCGCGCCTGGGCCGAGCTGATGCGGCGGCTCGGCTACCGACGGTACGGCGCACAGGGCGGCGACTGGGGTTCGGTCATCTCCACCCGGCTCGGCGGCATCGACCCGGAGCACGTCGTCGGCGTACACCTCAACTACCTGCCCACGCCCCCGCCACCCGGCTGGACCGGGGAGGCCGGACTGTCCGACGGCGACCGGGACCGGCTCGCCCGGATCATGCGGCTCAAGACGCAGCGGCACCCCCACCAGGTGCTCTACGCCAGCCGGCCGCAGACCGTGTCGTACGCGCTCAACGACTCACCCGTCGGGCAGCTTGCGTGGATCGCCGAGAAGTTCACCGAGTGGACCGACCCCCGATCCAGCATCAGCGTGGACCGCGTCCTCACCGACGTCTCGGTCTACTGGTTCACCGGCACGGCCGCCTCGTCCGCGCGGCTGGTGCGGGAGAGCGCGTTCGGTGGCCCGCCCGCGCCCTGCCCGCCCCCGCTCGGCGTCGCCGTGTTCGCGCACGACATCACCCGGGCCGTACGGCCGATCGCCGAGCTGACGTACACGATCCGGCAGTGGAGCGAGTTCGACCGGGGTGGTCACTTCGCCGCCCTGGAGGTGCCGGAGCTGTTCGCCGACGACGTCCGGTCGTTCTTCCGGAACCTGCGATGACGCCTGGGACGAGTCGCGGAAGTCCCCTGTCCCACCCTCACCGTCGTGGATCTGCACCTGGTGGTGTGCCGTGCCCTGTGCGCCGTCACCTGTGTCCTGTGCTGGGCATGCGTTGTGTGCCGGGGAGTCGAACCCCTGCGCCTGCCCTCGGCGCGCCAGGAGTGAGCCGGATTGCCCGCCGGCTCTCGGGGGCGTGCACGCCTCCACGTCGGCTACCTGCTCCGCGACTCGTCAGTCCAGCAGGTCGACCTCCCAGTTCGTCCGCTGGATAGTGGTGTCCACCTCGCGGATCTGCCGGGCCAGGTCGTCGGCCTGCCGGCGCAGCTCCGCCACCGGCAGCGCCGGGATCATCGTCAGCTCCGACCGTAGCTGGCGGTAGCCGCGCTGGCCTTCGCCGGCGGCGGCGTCCGCCGCGGCCGTGACCACGCCGTGCCGCAGACGCAGTACGTCGCGACGCGCCAGCGCGTCGGTCAGGGTGCCGCCGTCCACCGTCGTGACGGCGTTGGTCCGGTTGATCCGTCGGATCAGCGTCTCCAGCTCACCCAGCACCTCACCCGCCTCGGCGAGCAGTGCCGAGGCGTCCTCGGCGGGCGTCTCGCCCTCCTGGTAGCGGGCGCTCGCGGTGATGCGGGATCGCAGCCGTTCGACGCGTCGCGCCGCATCCGCCCGCAGCGCAAGGGCCTCCGCAATCTTCATGGTCAGCAGTATGGCGAGAGTGGATCACGGGTGTCGTTCCGTTTTCCGCCGGCGGCCCGGCCCGGGGGGGGTACCGGGCCGGGCCACCGCTTCGGCGCTCAGCCCATGGCCGCCGCGAACATGCCCGGCTCGTACGAGCCGCCGCGCTGGTGCACGAGCACCGCGAACCGGTTCGCCGCGTTGATCAGCCCGAGCAGGCAGACCAGCGCGGCGACCTGGTCGTCGTCGTAGTGCTTGCGCACCTGCTCCCACGTCTCGTCGGACACGCCCTGGTGGGCGTCGGCGAGCCGGGTGCCCTCCTCGGCGAACGCCAGCGCCGCACACTCGGCCTCGGTGAACACTGTCGACTCACGCCAGGCGGCGACCAGGTTCAGCCGGACTGCGCTCTCGCCCCCGGCCACCGCCTCCTTGGTGTGCATGTCGATGCACCAGCCGCAGCCGTTGATCTGGCTGGCCCGCAGCGACACCAGCTCCTGCACGGTGCGGGGCAGCGACGACTGGTGGATCATCAGGCCCGCACCGGCGAAGCGCTTCATGAACATCGCCGAGATCGGGTTCTCGAACAGGTTGAATCGGGTCTGCATGGTTGCGCCCTCTCTGCTGGGGTGGAGGTGGGACGAACACGAGATGCCGGGGACACGTCCGGCGTGACGGCGACGCCGGGTGAGGACCGCCACAGCGACCGGATGTCACACGGCGGCGGTGGCCGGCGTCTGGTGGAGAACGCAGCCGAGCAGCGAAGGAGCCAGCCATGGCGGACCCGGCCACCGAGGACTTCCTCGCGCACCGGAACCTGCTCTTCACCGTCGCGTACGAGATGCTCGGCTCCGCCGCCGACGCGGAGGACGTGGTGCAGGAGACCTGGCTGCGCTGGGCCGGCGTCGACCTCGACGAGATCCGGGACCGGCGCGCCTACCTGGTCCGGATCACCACCCGGCAGGCGCTGTCCCGGCTGCGCACGCTGGGCCGCCGCAAGGAGTCGTACGTCGGCTCGTGGCTGCCCGAGCCGCTGCTCACCGCGCCCGACGTGGCCGACGACGTGGCGCTCGCGGAGAGCGTGTCGATGGCGATGCTGCTGGTGCTGGAGACGCTGACGCCGACCGAGCGGGCCGTGTTCGTGCTGCGGGAGGTGTTCGACGTCGGCTACGACGAGATCGCCGAGACGGTCGAGCGGAGTCCCGTCGCCGTGCGGCAGATCGCGCACCGGGCGCGGGCCCACGTGGCGGCGCGCCGCCCCCGGCGTACCGTCCCGGCGGCCGAGGCCCGCGACGCCCTGGACGCGTTCCGGCGGGCGGTCGAGACCGGCGACCTGGACGGGCTGCTCCGCGTCCTGTCGGCGGACGCGGTGCTCGTCGGCGACGGCGGCGGGATCAAGCAGGCAATCGCCCGGCCGGTCACCGGCGGAGACAAGGTGGCCCGGCTGCTCGCGGGCGGCTGGCGCCGGGTCGCCGCCGTGGCGTCGATCGAGCCGGCGCAGGTCAACGGCTACCCGGCGCTGCTGGTACGCCTCGACGGCGAGCTGGACACCGTCGTCGCGGTACGCCTCGACGACGGCCTGATCAGCGGGCTCTACGCGGTGCGCAACCCGGAGAAGCTGTCCCACATGACCCGGGAGACCACGCTGCGCCGGTGAGCACGCGATCGTGCGACGATCGCCGGATGAGCAGCCCCGACTCCCCCGACGTGAGCGCCCTCGCCATCAACGTGACGGTGCCGGAGGAGTTGCGCTGGACCGACACCCGGCGCGGCGAGGAGTTCACGCTGACCACGCTCAACATCCGGCTGCTGCCGGACGGGCGCCTCGCCGCGAAGGCGTACGGCCGGCCCACGGCGGGCGGACGCGGCGCGTACGTGTCGTTCCGGGTGCCCGACCGGCCGGAGCTGGCCGCGCTCGTGGCGGCGGCGGCCGACCGGGCCGCCGCGCTGTGGGCCGCGCACGGCGGCCTGGACTGACGACGACGGGTCAGCGGCGGACGCCCACCCCGCCGTACCCGTGCGACACCGCGGCCTGCGGTTCCCCGTCGGGCCGCCAGTCCGCCACCCTGACCAGGCCCGGTTCGACCAGCTCGTACCCGTCGAGGAAACGGGCCACCTCGTCGCGGCTGCGCGGCACCAGCGGGGAGCTGCTGCGGCGGTAGATGGCCGTGCCCTGCTCGGTGGGCAGCGTCGGCAGGCCGTCCAGGGTGAGGTGGGACAGCGCGAGCACACTGCCCGGCACGGTGGCGTCGCGCAGCTTCGCCACCGCCGCGTACGGGTCGTCGGCGTCCGGCACGAAGTGCAGCACCGCGAGCAGCAGCACCGCGACCGGCTCGCTCAGGTCGATGGCGGCCCGCAGCGTCGGGTCGGCCAGCAGCTCGCCGGGACGCCGCAGGTCGCCCTGGAGCACGACGGTGCGGCCGTCGGTGGGCAGCAACCGCCGGGCGTACGCGACCGCGACCTCGTCGTGGTCGACGTAGACCACCCGGGCGTCGGGGCGGACCGCGCGGACCACCTCGTGCACGTTGCCCTGGGTCGGCAGACCGGCGCCGATGTCGAGGAACTGGCGTACGCCCTGCTCGGCCGCCCAGCGCACGACCCGGCGCAGGAACGCGCGGTTGCTCTGCGCGGCGACGCCGGTGTCCGGGAAGATCTTCAGGATCTCCTCGGCGGCGGCCCGGTCGGCGGCGAAGTTGTGGCAGCCGCCGAGGTAGTAGTCGTACATGCGGGCGACATTGGGTCGGTTCTCAGCCTCCGTCACCCCTCGATGTCTAGCACTCTGGGCGACACACCGCTGACCCGTCGTGTCGACGATCCGGCCGATCCCGGTCTCCACCTGGTACGACGGTGGGACACACCGGCGCGAGGAGGTACCGATGACAGGTGGACGGGAGACAGTGGAGGTCGAGCCGGTGGTGTTCCGCGCCGTCTACGACTCGCCCGCGTCACTGCCCGGGCGGCACCGGTGGACCACCCCGGAGGCGGACGTGCGACGGCTGGAGAAGCTGCTGAACATGCCGGCGCGCAGCATCGGCGCGCCGCTGTGGGTCAGCGGCGACGAGCCGGACTGCCCGAAGTGCGGGCGGCGGGTCACCTGGTACGACATCGTCGCGTCCGCGCTGCACGGCGTGCACGACCACACGATGATCGCGCGGGTGATCCTCGGCGAACGCAAGTACGTGAACACCGAGGTGCCGGACGCGATCCCCGGTGTCCACTGTGCCGACTGCCGCACCCCGATCACCGGGCTGCGCAGCTTCAAGTGCCACAACTGGGCGTACGCGTTCGAGGCGCTGGAGGAGGTCGTCGCCCGGATGTCCGGCCCGCCGGTTCAGTCGTCGCCGCCGGCTGTCTCCTGAGCGCGCCGTTCCGGACGGCGGCCGGGTGGGGCCTGCGGCTCGGGGCCGGGATCGGGCACCGGCGGCATCGGCCGGGTGACCGGCTCGTCGCCGGTGACCCGGAGCTGTTCGCCGTGGTGCCACAGCTCCACCGCGTCGCCCGGCCCGGCGTCCGGCAGCTCGTAGCGGGCCTCCCGCGGCGTGAGCGTGACCCGTAGCCGGTGCCCGTGCCGGCGCAGGTGGAACACGAGCCGGGTGATCGGCCGGGGCAGGCGCGGCTCGAACGCGAGCTCGCCCCGGTCGTCGCGCAGCCCGCCGAAGCCCTGCGCCACCACCAGCCAGGCGCCGGCCAGGGACGCCAGGTGCAGCCCGTCGGCGGTCTTGTCGCCGAGGTCCGCGAGGTCCTGGAGCGCCGTCTCGGCGAACAGGTCGTACGCCAGGTCGAGGTGCCCGACCTCGGCGGCGAGGATCGCCTGCGCGGACGCCGACAGCGACGAGTCCCGGACGGTCCGCGCCTCGTAGTAGGCGACGTTGCGCGTCTTCTCCTCGGCGGTGAACTCCCCCGGGCAGCGCAGCATGGCCAGCACCAGGTCGGCCTGCTTGACCACCTGCTTGCGGTACAGCTCCTGGTAGGGGAAGTGCAGCAGCAGCGGGTAGTCGTCCTCGCCGGTGCCGGCGAAGTCCCACTCCGGCTGCGCGGTGAAACCGGCCGACTGCTCGTGCACGCCGCGCTTGCCGTCGTACGGGACGAACATCGCGTCGGCGGCGGCCCGCCAGCCGGCCACCTCGGCGGCGTCGACGCCGAGCCGCGCGGCCACCTCCGGGCAGTCCTGCGCGGCGTCGGCGGCGCCGCGCAGGTTGCGCCGGGCCATCAGGTTGGTGAAGACGTTGTCGTCGACCAGCGCGGAGTACTCGTCCGGGCCGGTGACGCCGGTCAGGTGGAACGCGCCGCCGTCGTCGAAGTGGCCGTATCCGTGCCAGAGCCGGGCGGTCTCGATCAGCACTTCCGCGCCGCACTCGGCGAGGAACGCGGTGTCACCGGTGGTCGCCACGTACCGGAGCACCGCGTCGGCGATGTCGGCGTTGACGTGCAGGCCGGCGCTGCCGGCCGGCCAGTAGCCGGAGCACTCCCGGCCGCTGAGCGTCCGCCACGGGTAGGTGGCGCCGGTCAGGCGCAGCTCGGCCGCCCGCTCGCGGGCCTCGGGCAGGTGGGCGTGCCGCCAGCGAAGCGCCGAGCGGGCCAGCTCCGGCGCCAGGTACGTCAGCACAGGCAGCACGTAGCCCTCGGTGTCCCAGAGCACGTGCCCGTCGTAGCCGTTGCCGGTCAGTCCCTTGGCCGGGATGGTCCGGTCGCCGTCTGCGCGGCCGGACTGGAGTAGGTGGAACACCGAGAACCGGACCGCGAGTTGCAGTTCCGGGTCGCCGTCCAGTTCGACGTCGGCGGTGGCCCACGCGCCGTCCAGGGCGGCGCGCTGCTCGGCGAGCAGCGCGTCGAACCCGTCGTCCCGGGCCGTGTCCGCCTCCGCGACGACCAGGTCGGCCAGCTCACCGGCCGGGGTGCCGTCGACGTCGGCGCACTCGTACGCGGCGAACCGGGTGACCCGGATCCGGTCGCCGGGGCGTACCGGACCGGACAGCGCCAGCCGGAACCGGTCGGCGGTCAGTTCGGTGTCGGTGGCGACCTCGTCGGGTGCCTCGACCCGGTGCGCGACGGCGACGGCGACCCGCTGGCCGCTGCGCCCGGTGCGGTGCACGAGCACACCGTCGAGGCCGTCGTCGCGGCGGATCTCGCCGGTGAGCGGGTCGTGGATCACCGAGGCGGCCCGGGGGTCGTCGGCGCGTTCCGGCACCCGCTGGTTGGCGAGCAGGTCGGCGCCGATCCGCAGCCGGACCGGCTCGTCCAGCGGCTCCACCGTCCAGTCGACGGCGGCGACCGGACGGCGGGTCAGCGAGACCAGGCGGGTGCTGCGGATGCGGACGCCCCGGCCGCCGGGCGAGACCCACTCGGTCTCCCGGCGGACCACCCCGGCACGCAGGTCCAGTTCCTGGTGGTGTCGCCGGATCGTGCCGGTCCGCAGGTCCAGCGGCTCGTCGTCGACCCAGAGCCGGATCAGGGCGGCGTTCGGCGCGCTGATCACGGTGTCGCTGCGTTCCGGGAACGCGTACCCGCTCTCCGGGTAGGTCAGGTCGTGCTGCTCGTGGAACCCGTTGAGGTAGCTGCCCGGCATCCCGCAGGGCTCGCCCTCGTCGAGCGTCCCGCGCCAGCCCACCCAGCCGTTGGCGAGCGCGAAGACGGACTCGGTCTCGCCCAGCCGGTCCAGGTCCGCGCTCGTGCGCCGGATCCGCCAACCGTCGTCGCCGTGCGGCACGTGCCCTCCCGAGTCCGAAGCCTGGACCGCCACCGAACCAGACCCGGCTGGGAGGTGGCTGGGACTCCGATACCCGTGGCGACGCCCACCCGCACCTGCGGGTGGCGGATCACACGGTGACGAGCACCAGCGCGGCGGCGGTGCCGAGCACCAGGAACGGCCCGAACGGCAGATGCCCGGACCAGCGGACCCGCCGGGCGGCGAGCAGCACCACCCCGGCCAGCCCGGCGAGGACGAGCGCGAGCACCAGCCCGGCCACCAGCACCGGCCATCCGTACCAGCCGAGCAGCGCGCCCGCCCCCAGCGCCAGCTTGGCGTCGCCGAGGCCGAAGCCACGTCGCCCGAGCAGCAGCGTGGTGGCGGCGAACCCGCCGCCGAGCACCAGCCCGGCCAGGACCGCGCGGATCCACGGGTCCGCGCCCGGACCGGTCAGTGCGGCCACCCCGAGCAGCACCCAGGCGCCGGCCGCCGCCGGCCAGGTGAGCCGGTCGGGCAGCCGGTGCGCCATCGCGTCCACGATCGTCATCGGCACCGCCCAGACCAGCCACCAGGCCAGTGCCAGGCGCGCGGCGGGCGCGCCGCCGACGAGCACCGGCACCGCCACCGCGAGCAGCAGTGCCACCTCCACCACTGCGGGCGCCGCGCCGACCCGGGCCCGGCAGGCCGGGCAGCGGGCGGCGGGGCCGAGCGCCGGCAGCGGCCGGTCCAGCCCGATCGGGGCGCCGCAGCCGCCGCACCCCGTCCGGTCCGGAGACCCCGGGGGTACGGCGTAGCGCGCCACCGCCAGCCGGAGCAGGGGTACGACCGTCAGGGCGGCGATCAGCCGGGCGCTCGGACGGCGGGCATCGGTCACCCGTCCGGTGCGCCGTACCCGTTCAGCCGTCATGCCGGCTCCCCCGTCCGGTGGCCGTGCGTTCCATCGTGGAGCACGCAGAGTGATTTCCCGCTCGCGCGGATGTGACGGCTGAGGCGTATCGGGGCGTCTGATGCGACGCGGCGGCGGCCGGGGCGGGTCGTGGCGTGACCCTCGGCGAACCGGCGGGACGGATCGGACGAGCGGCATGCTCCCCACCCATACCGGCGGCGCCCCGACGGCTCGTCACCGCCGTCTCGGCGCGTACGGGTGAGCACACGCCCGCCGGCCCGGAGCCCCGCGGAAGCCCGCTCGTCATCGTGACGACACACACCGGCCACCACCTCCCGTCTTCACTCACCGTGTTCACGTGAATTACCTCTGTTGCATCGGCGGACGTGAGCCTATGCTCGCCCCTTGGGTACGACGCAACCCCCGATCAATTGGCGTCGGAGGCACCAGAGCACAGAATCCACAGCGATCAGTACAGGTCAATACAAGTGGCGGCGACGGGGGCCCGGAGTGACAGTTCCGGGCGCGCTTCCGCATGCCCGGAGCGGGTCGGCGTGATCGCCCCGGGCCGGCACCGAGGAGGGATCGGCGTTGCGCACACGGCAATCCCGCCGATGGGAAATCTTCCTGCTCAGCGTCGTGCTGGTGGTCGGCTCGGGCGGCTGCGGCACCGAGCCGGAGGCGGCCACCCGTCCGCTGACCGGCCGCGCCGCCGCACCCGCCGCCCATTCCAGCGCCGAGGAGGACGCCGCCGGAAAAGCGGCCCTGGCCGCCTATTCCGGCTATCTCGACGCGTCCCGGGCAGCCAGTGCGCGCAGCGATCCGTCCCATCCCGCTCTGACCCGATTTCTGGCTGATCCGCTGCTGACTCGGGTGCGAATGGCGATTCTCGACGCGAAGGAGCACGGCGCGATGCGTACCGGGAAACTGCTCTCCGACCCCGAGGTCGTGTCGGTCGACCTGACCGCCCGCCCACCCACGGTCGAGATCCAGGACTGCCTGGACGCGAGCGGCTACCGGCTCGTCTACGCCAAGAACCGCAAGGCCGTGCCCGGCACCCGCGGCGGGCGCTACCTGGCCACCGCCACAGCGGTCCGTTTCCCGGACGGCCGGTGGCTGGTCAACGGCGGCACCGCGCACCAGGACCAGCCGTGCTGACCTGGGGAGGAAGGGGTGTCCCGGCCCGCCCGACCCGGGCCGGGACGCCCCGCCGGCTGCTGCTCGCCGCCGGCCTGGCCGCGCTGCTGACGCTCACCGGCGCACCCGCACGCGCCGCCGACCCGGGCGGGTCCTGCCCGCCGGAACAGACCGACTGCGACGTCTGGGAC
>NZ_RCVK01000267.1:0-27789 GCF_003667485.1 Micromonospora sp. BL1 | reverse complement strand
GGAGGAGAGAGGGGCGGGCGTACGGTGGGCGGAAGCGCCCGGCGCGGCGGCGTCCGGGGCCCCTCGTGCCAGGAGGTCACCGTGGAGGAGCGCACGCCCCGTCGCGACGAGCTGGATCCCGTCGAGCGGATCGGCGTCGACGAGCTGCGCGCGCTGCAACTGGACCGGCTGCGGCACTCGCTGCGGCACGCGTACGACAACGTGCCCCACTACCGGCGCGCGTTCGACGACGCCGGCGCGCACCCGGACGACCTGCGTGAATTGGCCGGCCTGGCCCGCTTCCCGTTCACCACCAAGGCGGAACTGCGGGAGAACTACCCGTTCGGCATGTTCGCGGTGCCCCGCGAGCGGGTCGCCCGGCTGCACGCCTCCTCCGGCACCACCGGCCGTCCCACTGTGGTCGGCTACACCCGCGCCGACCTGGACACCTGGGCGAAGCTGATGGCCCGCTCGATCCGGGCCGCCGGGGGCCGCCGCGGCGACCGGGTGCACGTCGCGTACGGCTACGGGCTGTTCACCGGCGGCCTCGGCGCCCACTACGGCGCGGAGGAGCTGGGCTGCACGGTCGTCCCGGTCTCCGGCGGCATGACCGAGCGCCAGGTGATGCTGATCCGCGACCTCGAACCGGAGGTCGTCATGGTGACGCCCAGCTACATGCTGGCCATCGTCGACGAGATGGAACGTCAGGGCGTCGACCCGCGCGCCACCTCGCTGCGGGTGGGGATCTTCGGCGCCGAGCCGTGGACCGAGGACATGCGCCGCGAGTTGGAGCAGCGCCTGGACATGCACGCGCTGGACATCTACGGCCTGTCCGAGGTGATGGGGCCGGGTGTCGCGGTCGAGTGCGTGGAGACCAAGGACGGCCTGCACCTCTGGGAGGACCACTTCTATCCGGAGATCATCGACCCGGTCACCGGGGAGGTGCTGCCCGACGGGGAGCGGGGCGAGCTGGTGCTGACCTCGCTGACCAAGGAGGCCATGCCGGTGGTCCGCTACCGCACCCGCGACCTGACCCGGCTGCTGCCCGGCACCGCCCGCCCGATGCGGCGGATCGAGAAGATCACCGGGCGTACCGACGACATGATGATCGTCCGGGGGGTGAACGTCTTCCCGACCCAGATCGAGGAGCTGATCCTGCGTACCCCCGCCCTGTCGCCGCACTTCCAGTGCGTGCTCGGCCGGCGGGGCCGGCTCGACACGCTCACCGTCCACGTGGAGCGGCGCGCGGGTGCCGCCGCGGACGAGGCCGAGCGGGCCGGCGCGACGCTGGTCGAGCAGGTCAAGAACACGATCGGGGTGTCCGTGGCGGTACGGGTGATCGAGCCGGACGGGGTGGAACGCTCGATGGGCAAGATGCGCCGCATCGTCGACCAGCGGCGGGAGTCCTGACATGGCCGGTGACGGCGGCCGCACCGCGGCGCACGACATGTTCGACGCCGACGTGGCGTCCAAGGGGCTCGGCATCGAACTCGTCTCGGCCGGCGACGGTGCGGCGGTGGCCCGGATGCGGGTCACCGCGGCGATGCTCAACGGGCACGCGATCGGGCACGGCGGCTTCGTGTTCCTGCTCGCCGACACCGCGTTCGCGCTGGCCTGCAACAGCCACGGTCCGGCCACCGTGGCGGCCGGCGGCGAGATCAGCTTCCTGCGCCCGGTACGCGAGGGCGACCTGCTGGAGGCGTACGCCACCGAGCGGGTCCGGCACGGCCGCAGCGGCATCTACGACGTGACGGTGCGGCGGGGCGACGAGGTGGTGGCCGAGTTCCGCGGCCGCAGCCGCACCATCGCCCGCGACCAGCCGACGGGCCCGCAGGCCGCCGCGCCGGCCCGCTGAGACGCGCGACCGGCCAGCCGGGCTCGCCGACAAGCGCGACCAGCCGACCCGGCCCGCCGACACGCGCTGTCGGATGACGTCCCGGGCCGGAGTGGCCCCGTGCCCGCTCCGACCCGGACGTCATGCCGCCAGCCCGAGCGCGTGCCCTCCGGGCTCGGTTCTTCGCCGGTTCCGGCCCACCCGCCCGGGCGGACCGGTCCGCCGTTCCCGCCATGCCGTGACCACAGGTGACGGCCCGGTCCGCTGCCCGGGCCACGCCGCGACTGTGGACGACGGCCCGGTCCGCTGCCCGGGCCACACCGTGACACCCGGGATGATCCGTGTCGCGGCGGCAGCCGGTCCGGCACGCACCGGCTGCCCGGGCACCGCCCGGAGCGCGCCGGCCTGGTCCGGCTGCCCCGGCTGCGGGTGGAGCGCGTCGGAGCGATCGAGCCGGTCCGGCGGGACGGGCGCCGGTCGGGCCCCTCCACCCGACCGGCGCGACCGTCCCGCCCCGAGCGGGCAGACCTCCCGCTCGCCGGCGCCCCGGGACGGGACGCCGGTTCCCGCTCCCGGCACGCGGCCGGCAGCGGTGTCCTTCGCGGCGCGCAGTCGGCGGGCGAAGTCCGCGCGTACCGCACGGGACAGCCGCAGCGCGGCCACCCGCGCCACCAGCGCGTCGATCGCCCAGCCGCCGGCCGTGACCGGGCGTACCAGCCCCGCCGCGGCCAGCGCCCGCAGCACCGGCTCGGCCCGGCCGGCGGGCCAGCCGAGCATCGCCTCCACCACGGCGGCCACGACCGGGCCGCCCCGGGCGGCACCGGCCAGCAGGACCGCACGGTGCGTACCGTCGAGCCGGTCCAGCCGGGCGTCCACCAGGCGGCGCGCGACGGCGGGTACGCCACCCGGCTCGCCAGCCGGATCCGCCGACGCGTACGCGGTCGCGACCGCCGGACTGCCGCCGGCCAGCGGAAGCAGCCGCGCGGCGAGCGCGGCCGGCCGCCCGGCGCGGTCGAGCAGGTGCCGCAGCAGCCGCCCGGTGTCCAGCGGGCCCAGCGGCTCCACCGGGATCCGCCGCGCCGGTGCGGGCAACGGGTCGGCCGAGCCGGAGCCGCACGTGGTGACCACCGCCAGCGGCAGTTCCCGCTCGGCCGCCGCCACGTGGAGCTGGTGCAGGAACCGGCGCAGCGCCGGGGCGGCCCGGTCCAGGTCGTCCACCGCGACCACCACCGGCGCGTCGGCGGCCAGGCCGAGCAGCGCCTCGCGGCAGGCGACCACGGCGCGGGCCGCCACCGTGTCGTCGTCCGGCGCGGCGAGGAACGCGGCGAGCACGCCGCCCAGCCCGTCGGCGACAGTCCCGTCCGGCCGGGGACGGACCAGGTCGGCCAGCGGGGCCAGCTCCCCGCACGGGTACGGCGGGCAGGCCGTCACCCGGCGGCGCACCGGCACGCCGTCCACGTGCGACACCGCCCGGGTCACCTCGTGCAGCAGCCGGCTGCGGCCGCTGCCCGGGGGGCCGACCAGTGAGATCCACCGGGGACGCCGCTCGCGCAGCGCCCGGGTCACCTCGTCGGCCGCGCCGGCCAGTTCGCGGCGGCGGCCCACGAGCGGGACGCGGTGCCGGGCCGGCCTGCTTCCGGCCGCCCCGGTCACCCGCCACACGTCCAGCGGGAGCGCCTTGCCGGCGAGCGTCAGGGTGGCGAGTGGACGCTGTTCGACCAGCCCGGCCACCGCGCTGCGGGTCTCCGGGCAGACCACGACCCCGCCCGGCGGCGCGTGTTCCTGAAGGCGGGCCGCCGTGGTGATCACCGCGCCGCTGGCCGCGCCGTGGCCGCCGTCGCGGACCCCGGCCAGGTCGAGCAGCACCTCGCCGGTCGCCACCCCGACCCGCACGCGCAGCCGGACGCCGCCCGGCCGCCGCCGCTCCAGCGCGGCCTGGATGTCCAGCCCGGCCCGCACCGCCCGGTACGCGTCGAGACCGTCCGAACCGGACGCGCCGAACAGCGCCATGACCGCGTCGCCGACGTACTTCTCCACCACGCCCCGCCAGCGGCGCAGCACCGAGGCGACGGTGCCGAAGTAGGCGCGCTGCAACGCGCGGACGTCCTCCGGGTCGAGCCGCTCGACCAGCCGGGTCGAGCCGACGATGTCGACGAAGAGGACGGTCACGGTACGTCGTTCCTCGGGCACCGGTCGGCACGCCGCGATGACGGCTTTCCGACTCCCTGCGGGCGTGGTGATCAACATCGCACCCACCCTTTCCCGTTCGTGGTGCCCGACGACCTCAGCAGACTTTCACCACCGGGTTCTCGGGGGATCTGTAGGACGACGTATGTCGGGCACCCGCAACCATTAGTCGTGTAGTCGACGCGAGAGGTACCGGTCCGGCCCCGAGGCCGTAGAACGGTGCGGGGACCTGTGACTAGGCTGCGTCCCATGGCCAGCGACGTGGACACGGCACCTCTCGTCGGCCGTACCGGGACCATGGCGACGCTGCGGTCGGCGCTCTACGACGACCTGCGGCCCGGGCAGACCGGCGCGGTGTTCCTCACCGGAGAGAGCGGGGTGGGCAAGACCCGCCTGCTGACCGAGGTCGGCGAGCAGCTGCGGCAGGCCGGCGCCCTGGTGCTCACCGGCACGTGCCTCGACATCGGAGACGCCTCGCCGCTGCACCCGGTACGGCAGGCGCTGCGCCGGCTCGACGCCGAGCAGGCGCAGGCGCGCACCACGTCGGCGATCCGCGGCGTGTTGCAGGTCTTCGACGAGGAGACCCCCGGCCCGGACGGCGCCGGCGCGCTGCTGGAACGCGTCGCCCAGGGCCTGCACGTGGTGGCCGGTGGACGGCCGCTGGTGCTCGTCCTCGACGATCTGCAGTGGGTCGACCGCAGCACCCGGCAGCTCCTGCTCTACCTGCTGGCCGGCCTCGGCGACCTTCAGCTCTCCGTGCTGGCCGCGATCCGGGCCGAGTCGCTGCGCGGCGCGCACCCGCTGCGCCGGGTGCTCACCGAGCTGCGCCGGCTGCGCTCGGTGCGGGTGATCGACCTGATGCCGCTGGACCGGTCCGCCACCGACGAACTGGCCACCGCCGTGGTCGGCGCGCCGCTGCCGCCGGACGCCGCCGACCAGCTCTGGCAGCGCAGCGGCGGCAACCCGTTCGTGGTGGAGGAACTGGCCCGCGACCGGCGCGACGGCCGCGACGGCCTCTCCGACACGCTGCGCGAGGTGTTCCTCGACCGGGTCGACGCGCTGCCTCAGCCGGCGCACGCCGTGGTGCACGCGGTGGCGGTGGGCGTCGAGCCGGTCGAGCACTGGCTGCTGGCCCAGGTGGTGCGGCTGCCCGAGGAGGAGCTGCTCGACGCGGTCCGCGAGGCGGTCGCGCACCGCCTTCTGGTCGGCGCCGACGACGGCTACCGGCTGCGGCACCGGCTGGTCGCCGAGGTCCTGGCCCACGAGCTGCTGCCCGCCGAGCGGGCCGCGCTGCACCGCCGCTACGCCGAGGCGCTCACCGCCGTACCGGCCGAGCTGCACCAGGCCCGGCTGGCCCACCACTGGCGGCACGCGGGCGAGCCGGCCCGGGCGCTGCCCGCCGCGATGGCCGCCGCCCGCGAGGCGGAACGGCTGCACGGGTACGCCGAGGCGCACCGCCACTGGTCCGCGGCGCTGACCCTGGCCACCGAACCGGCCGCCGTCCTGCCCGACGGGGCGCGGCCCGAGCCGGTCGAGGTGGACCGGGCCGAGCTGCTCAGCCACGCCGCCGAGGCCGCGCACCACAGCGGTGAGCACGCCCGCGCCCTCACGCTGCTGGAGGAGCTGGCCGACGACCCGTCCGGCCCGCCGGTCTGCGCGCTGCACATCCGCCGGGCCCGCTACCTGGCCGCGGCCGGCCGGTCGGCCCCGGCGGAGCAGGAGTACCGGCGGGTGCTGGACTCGCCCGACTGCACGCCGCAGGAGCGGTGCACCGCCGCCGCCCGGCTGGCCGAGCTGCTGCTGCACCTGGGCCGCTACGCCGAGGCCGGCGACCAGGCCCGGGAGGCCCTGGCGCTCGCCGCCGACGTTCCCGGCACCACCTCCGAGGTGGTGATGGCCAGCGCCGCGCTCGGGTTCAGCGAGGCGTTCCTGGAGGATCCGGCCGCCGGGCTGGCGGTGATGCGCCAGGCGTTGGACACCGCCGAGCGGTCCGGCCGGCCGGAGGACGTGGCCTGCGCGTACCTGCACCTGGCCGAGCTGCTCACCGGGCCGCTGAACATCCTCGAGGAGGGTGTGGTGGTGGCCCGCCGGGGCGCCGACCGGGTCGCCGAGCTGGGGCTCGGCCGCACCTGGGAGACCCGGCTGCTGGCGGTGGCGACGAACGGGCTGTTCCGGGTGGGTCAGTGGGCCGAGGCGGAGAAGGTCGTCGCGGCCGCGTTGCGGCACCGTCCGTCCGGGGCCGACGCGGTCGAGCTGCTGCTGGCCCGGTGCCGGCTCTCCGTCGGGTACGGCGACGTCGAGGCGTCCGACCGCGACCTGGAGGCGGTAGCGACCGTGCTGGCCGGTGGCGGTGCCCGGCACGTGCTGCCGATGCTCATCCTGCGCGCCGGCCTGGCCATGTGGCAGGGCCGGCACGACCTGGCCCGGCAGGCGGTGCAGCGGGGCCTGACCGAGAGCCGCTCCGACGACGTGATCGTGCTGGCCACGCTGGCCTGGCACGGGCTGCGGGCGGAGGCCGAGGCGGCGGCCAGCCGCACGATCGAGGTGGACCCGAACGCGGTACGCCGGCTGCGCGAGGTGGTCGACCGGGTGACCGGCAAGAGCGCCAAGGCGGGCGCGCCGGTGCGGTACGTCGCCGAGGGGTTCCTTGCGCTCTGCGACGCCGAGCTGAGCCGGCTCGACGACGGCCGCGGCGACCCGGCGCTGTGGGAGCGCTCCGCGCTCGAGTGGGACCGGCGCAACCACCCCTACCCGGCCGCGTACTCGCGGTTGCGGCAGGCCGAGGCGCTGCTGGCCCGCCGCAGCCGGGTGGCCACCGCGGGCAAGCTGCTGCACCGGGCGTACGCGATGGCCCAGTCGCTCGGCGCGGTGCCGCTGACCGCGGAGATCCGTACCATCGCCTCGCGGGCCCGGGTGACCCTGGACGCCGCACCGGAGCCCCGGCAGCGGGCGGCGGCGCCCGCCGGGCCGGCGGTGGACGAGCTGGCGACGCTCACCGCGCGGGAGCGGGAGGTGCTCGCCGCGGTCGCGGAGGGGCTGACCAACCGGGAGATCGGCCAGCGGCTGTTCATCAGCGAGCGGACCATCGGCGTCCACGTCTCGCACATCTTCGACAAGCTCCAGGTCCGCACGCGCGTGCAGGCCAGCGCCATCTTCCTGCGCAACGGCGCGGAGTAGGCGTACGCCGGCAATACGTCGTTCGACGGATCCGCGGTGTGGACGGCGGCTGGCAGGCTGTCCCGCGGAACGCCGGTGGTGGCGTCGTGGGGGCGCCGGCCGTTGTGGAGGAGAGATGACCGAACCGGTCTGGGGGCCTGTGCACCAGGACATCGTCGGGTTGCTGGCCGACCACCCCGCCGACGTGCCGGCGGTCGTGGACCATCTGACCAAGCTGCAGGATCTGCTGGTCCGGCTGCCGCCGCTGGAGGAGAGCTGCCCGCTCGCCGACTTCAACAAGCTCTACCTGGTCATCACCAGCACCGTGCTCGACGGCCTGTACGACGACCGGTTCTGCGACCCGGCGTTCCTGGCCCGGCTGGACGTGGAGTTCGCGGCCCGCTACTTCGAGGCGCTGCGGTTCTGGACCGACTCCAGCCCGAGCACCCCGAAGGCGTGGTCGTGCCTGTTCAAGCGGATGCGCGGCCCGGACGCCCGGCCGCTGCCGTCGGCCGCCGCGGGCGTCAACGCGCACATCAACTACGACCTGCCGTTCGCGCTGGTGACCACGTTCGACAGCCTGGAGTCCGAGCCGATCGACGGCAGCGACCAGCACCGCGACTACCTGGAGATCAACAAGATCTTCGCCGAGCGGATCCCGGAGCTGCGCCGCGGCTACCTGGACAACTGGCAACTCATGATCGACATGGTCAACGGCGACATCGACGACTGGTACCAGGGCGAACTGGTGGAGTACACCCGGAACGTGGCCTGGCGCAACGCGCAGAAGATCTGGCGCTGCCGGCACGACCCGGACGCCCGCGAGTGTGAGCGGACGCGGCTGGACGACAACGCCGCGCTGCTCGGCCGGCTGCTGCTGTCACCCCTCGGGGCGTTCCTGCAGTAGCCGGGACGGGGGGTTCCCGCGTCCCGCGCTCCGGGCGCGGGACGCGGGAACGCCGCCCGCGGGTGTCGCGCCCGCCGCACCGGGTACGTCGTCGCCGTGCCGCGACACGAACCGGCCGGCCCCGGGGCGCTCCCGCCGGGCCCGGTCCGCCGCTTCCCGTTCCGCTTCGACCCGGCGTTCCGGCTGCCGCTGGCGCTGCTCGGCGTACGGCCCGCCACGGCCTGGCTGGACTGGGGTCCGGACGCGCTCGTCGTCCGGTTCGGTCCGTGGCTGCTGCGCACCACGCCGGACAACGTGACCGGGGCCGAGCTGAGCGGGCCGTACCGCTGGTGGCGGGCGATCGGCCCGCACCTGTCGGCGGCCGACGGCGGGGTGACCTTCGGCGCGAGCGTGGCCGGGGGCGTCTGCCTGCGCTTCGCCGAGCCGGTGCCGGGGCTGGCCCCCGGCCCGTGGCTGCGGCACCCGGCGGTCACCGTGACAGTGGCCGACCCGGCGGCGGTGCGCGACGCGGTGGCCCGCGGACCGGATCTTTGACCGGTTCGGCCGGGTCGCGGCCGGGACAACCCCTACCGTCTTCATAGGGACGAAGGGGAGCAGATGGGGCAGGCGGGGGACGCGGAGCAGCCCAGGCGTACGCGGGAGCGGCGCCGGGAGGCGCACGCGGCCGCGGCGGCCCGGGCCGGGCGGCACGGCGACCACGCCGAGCGGTCCGGCCGTACCGTGCCGGAGCTGCCCGAACGGGTGGCGGCCCCGACGCGGCCGGCGCCGCCGGCGGGCCGGCTGCACCGGTGGTTGTTCGCGCACCGGGTCGAGCCGGTCGGCCCGGAGGTCCGCGAGCACCAGACCCGGTCCCACCCGTGGTGGCAGGTGATGTGCCTGACCGGCGTCGACTACTTCTCCACGCTGTCATACCTGCCCGGCATCGCCGCCGTGGCGGCCGGCGCGCTCAGCCCGCTGGCCACGCTGCTGATCGTGGCGCTCACCCTGTTCGGGATGCTGCCGATGTACCGCCGGGTGGCCCGGGAGAGCCCGCACGGGCAGGGCTCGGTGGCGATGCTGGAGCGGCTGTTGCCGTTCTGGCGCGGCAAGGTCTTCGTGCTGGTGCTGCTCGGCTTCGTCGCCACCTCGTGGATCATCACGATCACGCTCTCCGCCGCCGACGCCAGCGTGCACCTGCTGGAGAACCCGGTGCTGCCCGCGTCGTTCCCGCACGGCGGCACCGCGGCGGTGCTGGTCACCGTGGCGCTGCTGCTCGTGCTCGGCGGCGTGTTCCTGCTCGGGTTCAGCGAGGCCGTGCAGGTCGCCATCCCGCTGGTGGCGGTGTTCCTGGCGTTGAACGCGGTGGTGGTGGTCGCCGGGGTGGCCGAGGTCGTCGCCGACCCGGGCCTGCTCGGCGACTGGACCGGCCGGCTGGCCGACACCGGCGGGCCCGGCGACGTCGTGGCCACGAGCGTGCTGGCGTTCCCGCTGCTGGTGCTCGGCCTGTCCGGGTTCGAGACCGGGGTGAGCATGATGCCGCTGGTGCGCGGCGAGGGCGAGGACGCGCAACGGCGGCTGGACGCCCGGATCCGCAACACCCGCCGGCTGCTCACCGCCGCCGCGCTGATCATGTCGGTCTACCTGATCGCCACCACGTTCGTGACCACCGTGCTGATCCCGCCCGAGGCGTTCGACCCCGGCGGGCCGGCCAACGGCCGGGCGCTGGCGTTCCTCGCCCACGAGCACCTCGGCGAGGCGTTCGGCACCGTCTACGACATCAGCAGCGTGCTCATCCTCTGGTTCGCCGGCGCGTCGGCGATGGCCGGTCTGATCAACATCGTGCCGCGCTACCTGCCGTCGTACGGCATGGCGCCGGAGTGGGGGAGGGCGGTGCGCCCGGTGGTGCTGGTCTACACCGCCATCAGCATCGCGATCACGATCGCCTTCTCCGCCGACGTGAACGCCCAGGCCGGCGCGTACGCCACGGGCATCCTCGCGATGATGGTCTCCGGCGCGATAGCGGTGACCATCGCGGCGGTGCGCGGCCGCAGCCGCGCCGCCGCGGCCGGCTTCGCGCTGCTCACCGCCGTGCTGCTGTACGCGCTGGTGGAGAACGTGGTGGAGAAGCCGGACGGCATCACCATCTCCGGGTTCTTCATCGCCGGGATCGTCGCGGTGTCGCTGATCTCCCGGGTCACCCGGACCACCGAGCTGCGCGCCGAGCGGATCGAGTTCGACGAGGCGGCCCGCCGCTTCGTCGACGAGTCGGTCGCCCGGGACGGGCGGCTGCACCTGATCGCCAACAAGCGGCAGCGCGGGTCGGTCAAGGAGTACCGGGTCAAGGAACGGGCGCAACGGTCGATGAATCCGGTGCCGGGCGCCGCCGACGTGCTGTTCCTGGAGATCGACGTGAGCGACCCCTCCCAGTTCAGCCAGGTGCTGCGGGTGCACGGGGTGGAGTCCGGCGGATACCGGATCCTGCGCGCCAGCAGCCCGGCCGCGCCGAACGCGATAGCCGCGATCCTGCTGGCGCTGCGCGACGCGACGGGTGTCCGCCCGCACTGCCACTTCGAGTGGTCGGAGGGCAACCCGATCGCGCACCTGCTGCGCTACCTCATCCTCGGCCGGGGCGACACCCCGCCGGTGGTGCGGGAGATCATCCGCAAGTCCGAGCCGGACCCGACCCGCCGCCCCGGCATCCACGTGGGCGGCTGACGCGCGGGCTACGACCCCAGCGCGCGGACCCGGGCGAGCAGGTCCCGGGCGCAGAAGTCCAGGAAGCCGTCCGGGTCCGGCCCGGCGTTCTGCAGCACGATGTGGTCGAAGCCGGCCTCGACGTACGTGCGCGCCTTCTCCACGTGCGGCGTGGCGTCCGGGCCGACGGAGAACTGCTGCCGGATGTGGTGGTCCTCGACCCAGGCGGTGGCGGCGTCGAAGTTCACCGGGTTGGGCAGCTCGCTCATCACCTTCCAGCCGGTGATCGCCCAGCGGCTGGTCTCCTTCGCCGCGCGTACCGCCGACTCCTCGTCGGCGGCCCAGGCCATCGGCACCTCGGCGTAGCGCGGACCCCCGCCGCCGGCGTTGCGGTACTGGTCGACGATCGACGACTTCGGCTCGGTGGCGAACAGGCCGGTGCCCAGCTCGGCCGCCAGACCGGCCGACTCCCGGCCACTGGCGGCCACGGCGATCACCGGCGGCTGGTCGGGCAGGTCCCAGATGCGGGCGTCCTCCAGCTTCAGGTGCCGGCCGTCGTACGAGCGGTAGCCGCCCTGCCAGAGCAGTCGGATGATCTCCAACGCCTCGCGCAGCCGTTCGTGCCGCCCCCGGACACTGGGGAACCCCTGCCCGATGACGTGTTCGTTGAGCCGCTCGCCGGCGCCCACCCCGAGCGTGAACCGCCCGTCGGAGATCAGCGCCATGGTGGCGGCGGCCTGGGCGACGATCGCCGGGTGGTAGCGGACCGACGGGCAGGTGACGCCGGTGGCGAGGCCGAGGGTGGTGGTGCGGGCGGCGATCGCGCCGAGCGCGCTCCAGGTGAAGCAGGAGTGGCCCTGCACCTCCAGCCAGGGGTGGTAGTGGTCGCTCATCTCGACGAAGTCGAAGCCGGCCTCCTCGGCGCGTACCGCCTGCCGGATGAGTTCCTGGGGCCCGAACGCCTCCGAAGCGAGCTTGTAGCCGATCCGCATGCCCGGTTCTCCGTTCCGTCGTCGGCGAACCGCTGCCGTTCCCACCGTTTCCGCGGGCAAACCCCCCGAAACCCAGCCTCCTAGGACGCCGTAGAGGTGATGACGCACCGCGCCCGGGCACGGAACGGCCCGCGCTCGCCAGGCGGGCGCGGGCCGGGAGGGGAGTACGGGGGTGACGCCTACTTCGACGGCTCGGGGAGCTTGCAGTCCACCTTCGGGTTGGCGCCGATGTAGTTCAGCGGGCCGGCCACGATGGTGACCAGGATCGTGCCCGCCTCCGCGCAGTTGGTTTCGTCGTTGCCGTAGTAGCCGCGCTGACCCGCGGCGATGGCGCCGATGATGAGCCAGATGACGACCAGGACGCCGACTATCGAGGTGCCGCGCATCAGTTGCCTCCACTGGGGTTGTGGTGGATTCGAGGTGGAGGCCATGTACCCCGTGCGGGTGATCCGCCAAACGGCGCAGCGGTGCCGGCACGGCCGATTCCGATTACCTCAGTGCGGTGGCATCGGCTCCTCCGGCGGGCGGCCGCGGCTGCGGCGGTAGTCGGCGCACGCCACCCCGGCCAGCACCAGCATCGCCCCGGCCGAGGCGTAGACCGGCGCGAGGAACAACCCGGCCGGGGCGATCGTGAGCAGCGCCAGCACGCCGCCGGGCCGGGACGAGGAGATGCGGCTGAACACCTCGTACTCGAAGGCGGCCCGGCCGGTCAGGAACAGCGCCGGGCCGCCGAGGATCACCGCCAGCCAGGCCGGCGGCGTGTGGCCGGTCGGTTCCAGCAGGACCAGGTCGAAGCCCGCCGCTGTGGTCACCACGCCGGCCACCATCAGCAGATGGGTGTACGGCGCGGTGTTGAGGAACCGGCTCGGCTGGGCGGCCCGGGCGATGGCGTGCGGCAGCAGCTCACCGGACTTGTGTACGTAGATGCGCCAGAGCAGCAGTGTGGTGGCGAACGCGATGGCGAAGGCGGCCAGGTTCTCCGCCTCGGAGTGGTGCGTGCTGAACACGGTGCCCGCGACCAGCACGGCGTCGCCGAGCGCGATGATGAAGAACTGCTGGTACCGCTCGGACAGATGCTCGGCGGTGACGTTGCGCTGGGCGTCGGGCACCGCGCCCAGCCCGGGCACCGGGTACGCCAGCCGGAACCCCAGATAGTCGATGGCCAGGGCGCCGGCCCAGAGCCACAACCGGGCGGCGCCGTGCGCGGCCAGTGCGCCGATCAACCACGGCACCGCCGACACGGCGAACCAGATGAAGATGCGAATGGCCCGGCGGCTCGTCTGCGCGTCCCGCCGCACGGCGGGCATCAGGAACAACCCGCGTCCGAGATGGATCGCCACGTACGTGCCGGCGAACACCAGCCCCCGGGAGCCGAACGCCTCCGGGATGGTGGTGGTCATCAGCAGCGCGCCGAACATCACCGCCACGATCAGCAGCTTGATCTCGGTGCGCTGCGGGTCGTAGAGGTCGGTGACCAGCGTGGTGATCGCCCAGGTCCACCAGAGCGCCATCAGCATGACCAGCGACTCGGCGGCCCGCTCCCAGCTCAGCGACCCGACCAGGTTGCGCGAGATCAACGCGAGCGCGACCACGTAGACCAGGTCGAAGAAGAGTTCGAGCAGCGTCACCCGGCGCGGCGCCTCCGGATCGCGGACCGGCGGTCGCCGGCCGGCGGGCTCCGGCGCTGCGGTGGGCACGAGATGCTCCTGCGGGTGGCGGTACGCGCGGCGGGCCCTCCCGGCCCTTCACCGACGGTAGCGAAGCCCGTCCCCGTCCGGTCGGCTTTCCGACACAACGCCCCTGCCGGTCACCCTCCGCCATCGTTCCGGGCCGGGCGCGGTGACGCCCGCCATCCGAGGGGCCGCGCCGGCCAAGCCGCACGTCCGGGATCGGCCCCGCGAAACGCGCCGGGCCGGTGGCGACCACTGTCACCACCGGCCCGGAACGCGGGTGCGGACTACTCGGCGCCCGCCGGCAGCACCCGCTCGGCGTCGGCCGGGGCACCGGCAAGCACCTTGGCCTGCTGCGGCCAGGAGGCGAGACCGGGAGCGGCGCGCAGCCCGGCGGCCTTCACGGTCTGCCGCAGCGCGGCCTCGTCCAGCTCGGCGAGCTGCCGGTAGGTGCGGATCCCGGCGTCCTGGAGCGCGGCGGCCATCTTCGGCCCGATGCCCTGGATCCGCCGGAAGTCGTCCGGCGCGTCCCCGGCGGCGTCCGCCGGCACGTCGTTCTCGGCCGAGGCCCGCGGCGCGGGCACCACGGCCAGCGCGGCTAGCTGCTCGGCCGGCTCGACCGTCTCCACCTGCTCGGCGGTCTCCACCGGCGACGCCGCTGCCTCCGCCGTGGCCGAACCAGCAGTCGACGTCGTTGCCGGAGCCTCCGGCTCGTCAGCGGGCGCCGACTGCGCCGGCACGGCGACGGGCGCCCGCTCCGGCTCCACCGCGAGGGGCTCCGACTCGGCGACGAGCGCCGGAGTGGCGACCGGCTCGTCCACACCGGTGGAGGTCGAGGTGGTGGCGGGCTCGTCCACAACGGCGGTCGTGGAGGCGGTCACCGGCTCGTCCACCGGACGGTCGGCGGCACCGGTGACCGGCTCGGCCACGGCCACCGGCTCGTCGGCGGCACGGGCGGTGGTGGCGACGGCCGGCTCGGCGGTCGCCGTCTCGGTGGGCGCGGGCTGCTCGGCCACCGTGGCGGTCGCCGGGGGCTCGTCGACCACCGCGACCGGGCGCGGCTCGTCGACGGTGGCGGTCACCGCGGGGGTGGTCTCCACCGTGGGCGTCGCCGGGGTGCCGGACCGGCGGCGGCCGACGACGAACCAGCCGACGCCGAATCCGATGAGCAGGGCCAGTATCACGAACAGCCACTGCCCGAAGCTCGACGGCATGGCCAACCTCCTTCTATGTACGTGCACGACGGTGGCGAAAGACTCGGGGCAGCTTCGCACACGCGCGCGGCGCACGACAGGCAGCCCGGGGCCGGGCCGCGGCGGTGGGACCGGCGGTGTCGGCCGGTGCCCGGGGGATGACCGAGCGTGTGCCGGAAGCCGGGATCGAGCGGCTTCGCGGGGCAGGGAGACGCCCCGGAACCTGGGTGCCGTGCGTGGTTCCGGGGCGTCCCGTCCGTCGCCCGTGGCCGGTCAGTGGATCCGGTCGGGCGCAGGCGCGTCGGCGGCGTCCCAGCTGTAGAAGCAGCCGGCCACCGCGTCGCGGGGGGAGTGCCAGGTCGGCAGGTACGGGGAGGTGTGCGCGGAGAGCCGCTTGTTCACCTGCTCGTAGAGCGGGTTGTCGCGCAGTTCCGCGGTCAGCCCGGGGGCGACGTCGACGGTCTCCATCAGATGGACGCACAGGTCGTGCAGGTAGTACAGCGACCGGTGCCGGACGCCGGTGAGGTGCGGCAGTTCGGTGGCGTCGGCCTCGGCGAAGATCTGCGCCACCCGTCCCTGTGCGCCCGGCACGATCCGGCTGACCACCAACAGTCGACTCATCGTGACCCCTCTCGCCGCCGTGGTGCTGGCCTCACCGTGCCGGTCGCGCTGTCACCTCGCCGTCACCGCGTACCCCGGGGCATTGATGGTGGTGGCGGCGGTGCGGTGGGGGCGCGCGGCGCCGGTTTGGCGGTCCGGTCCGTGCGGCGCCGCGGCGGCGGGTCCGGGCGGCTGGCCTTGCGGATCGGCGCGAGCGTCTCGTCGAGCAGCGCGGTCATCGCCGGGGACGGTTCCAGGCGCAGCTCGCGCAGGAGCAGATCGCGGTAGACGTAGAAGGAGTGGACCGCCTCGAACGCGTTGCCCTCGGCCAGGTGGATGCGGACCACCAGGCGGTGCGGGGTCTCCCGCAGCGGTTCGGCGGCCATCGCCTCCAGCGCGGCCTCCAGCGCCTCGCCGTGCCGCCCGGCGGTGAGGTGGTTGCCGGCGAGTTCCTCGAGCATGTGCAGGCGTAGCTGGCGCAGCCGTTCGCGTTCCAGCAGCACCCAGTCGTCGTACCAGCCCGGGAGCAGGTCGTGCCGGCCGGCGCCGGCGGCGCCGCGCGGGACGGCGCCCTCGCGGACCAGCGCCGCGGTCTCCACCAGGTCGTCCACGTCGAGGCGGACGGTGGGTCCGAGCCGGACGGTGTCGCCGTCGGTGCGCAGCGGGCAGCACGGGTCCTGCCGCAGCCGCCACAGCGCGGTCCGCAGCGACGACAGTGCCCGCTCCTCCGGCGTCTCCGGCCACAGCAGCCCGGCGAGGTGGCTGCGGGTCGCGGCCGGGCGCAGGCCGATCAGCGCGATGACGCGCTGCAAGCCCCGGGGCACGACCACCGGAGTGTCGTCGTGCAGCAGTTGGAAGCCGCCGAGCAGGTGCAGTGACACCCGTGGGGCGGGTTCGCCCGCCGTCGGCATTCTCGATCCACCCGCCACGGCGCACCCCCCAGCACCGGAACCCTCGTCCCGACCGTTTGCGTTGCCCGGACCGTCGCCCGCGACGCCGGTGTCGGAACGCCTCCGCCACGGTCGGGAACCTCCGCCGTGGCCGGGCTGACCGAGACGGAGAATATCAATCCCTGTTACTCTCAGTCAACGGTCGGTCGGCCACCTGACTGTCCGCTGCGGACCCGTAACACGGCCGTGATCTGCGAATAAGTGTCGCCGACCCGGAAACCGGAAGGCGATCTTCGCATAGCTCACGCACAGCTTGCGTCAACGCAGCGTCACCATGTTTGTGCCGCGATGGGGCCCGGTTGACGCCCGGTAGACGCCGCCGGCGCGACCGTGTGGCAATCCGTGCGGCGCGACCGGTTCGCCGCGCACCGGGACGTGCAGGAGGCGCGAATGGACCGTTCGCTCATCGTCGCCAAGGTGGTGCCGACGGCCGAGGACCGGGTGGCCGAGATCTTCGCCGAGTCCGACGCGACCGAGCTGCCCGGCCTGGTCGGGGTCCGGCACCGCTCGCTGTACCGGCTGCACGACCTCTATGTCCATCTGCTGGAGACGGAGACGCCGGCGCAGGGCGCGGTGGAGGACAACCGCGGCCATCCGGAGTTCGTCCGGATCAGCGAGCGGCTGCGGCCGTACATCTCGCCGTACCTGCCGACCTGGCGATCGCCGCGCGACGCGATGGCGCACTGCTTCTACCGCTACGACGCGCCGGCCCACGACATCGCCGGGCGGCCACGGTGACCACGACCGCACCGCGCGACGAGCAGCTCTGGTCGAGGTGCGACGGGTGCGCGTCGCTGCTCTACCGCAAACGGCTGCGCCGCAACCTGGACGTCTGCCCGGAGTGCGGCTCGCACGCGAGGCTGGACGCGCCGGACCGGGTGGCGCAGCTGGCCGACCCGGACTCGTTCGTCCCGCTGCCCGACCGGGCGGTACGCGTCGACCCGATCGAATTCGTCGACGAGCTGCCGTACCCGCACCGGCTCGGCGCGGCCCGCGCGGCGACCGGACTGGACGAGGCGGTGCTCTGCGGCACCGCCCGGCTGGGCGGGCACCCGGTCGCGCTGGCGGTGATGGACTTCCGCTTCCTCGGCGGCAGCCTCGGCTGCGCGGTCGGTGAGCTGATCACCCGGACCGCCGAGCGGGCGCTGGCCGACGGCATCCCGCTGGTGCTGGTGACCGCGTCCGGCGGCGCGCGGATGCAGGAGGGCGCGCTGTCGCTGATGCAGATGGCCACAGTCAGCCAGGCCCTCGCCGGGATGCGGGAGGCGGGCCTGCTCACGGTCAGCGTGGTCACCGATCCCACGTACGGCGGCGTGGCCGCCTCCTTCGCCACCAACACCGACCTGGTGCTGGCCGAGAGCGGCGCCCGGCTGGGTTTCGCCGGGCCCCGGGTGATCCGCCAGGTCACCGGCGCGAAGCTGCCGGAGGGCTTCCAGACTGCGGAGTACCTGCTGCGCCACGGCCAGGTGGACATGGTGGTGCCCCGGCACGCGCTGCGGGGCCGGCTCGCCGCGCTGCTCGCCGCCGCCGAGGCGGGCCGCCGCGCGCCCGAGACCCCGCCCGTCCCGCGCGCGCCGGCCACCGCGCCGACCGCACCTGCACGGCCGGACCGCGACCCCTGGGAGACGGTACGCACGGCGCGGCACCCGGGCCGCCCGACCACACTGGACTACCTGGAGACCGCGTTCGACGGGTTCGTGGAGCTGCACGGCGACCGGCTCGGCGCGGACTGCCCGGCGGTCGTCGGCGGCATCGCCCGCCTGGACGGCCGGCCGGTGATGGTGATCGGCCACCAGAAGGGACACACCACCGCCGAGCTGGTCACCCGCAACTTCGGCATGGCCAGCCCGGCCGGGCACCGCAAGGCGCTGCGGTTGATGCGTCTCGCGGCGCGGCTGCGGCTGCCGGTGGTGACGCTGGTGGACACGCCGGGCGCGGACCCGGGGGTGAGCGCCGAGCAGCAGGGCCAGGCGGCGGCGATCGCGGAGAACATCCTCGCGCTCACCGTGCTGCCCACGCCGGTGGTGGCGGTGGTCACCGGGGAGGGCGGCAGCGGCGGCGCGCTCGCGCTCGCGGTCGCCGACCGGGTGCTCATGCTGGAGCACGCCGTCTACTCGGTGATCAGCCCGGAGGGCTGCGCCGCGATCCTCTGGCCGGACAGCTCGGCCGCCCCGCAGGCGGCCCGCGCGCTGCGGCTCACCGGCGCCGACCTGTGCCGCCTCGGCGTGGTCGACGAGCTGGTGCCGGAGCCGCGCCCGGCCGCACACGCCGACCCGGGCGGCGCGGCCGAGCTGCTGCGCCGGGCGGTCGCGGCGAACCTCGCCCCGCTGCTCACCGTCCCTCCGGCCACCCTGGTCCGCCGCCGCCGGCAGCGCTTCCGCCGCTTCGGCGCGGCCCGCTCGGCCGCCGCCGGCCCGTCCCCGGCCACACCCGCGGCGGGTCGGGCGGAGGTGGCGTGATGGCCGACGCCGAGGCCGAGCAGGTGCTCGACGGGCTGCGCCGGCAGGCCCGCAAGCTCGTCGCCGACCTGGCCGGGCCGGTACGCCGGGTGCGGCTGCGTAGCGGCGAGTCGGTGCTGGAGGTCGAGTGGCACGATCCGGCGGCACCCGCGCAGCGCGCCGCCGAACCGGCCGAGGCGCTCCCCGCCCGGGCCGCCGAACCCGCCGCACGCGCGGTGCCGGTGGCCGACCGGCCGGCCGTGCGCTCACCGGTGGTCGGCACGTTCTACCGCGCCCCCGAGCCCGGGGCGATGCCGTTCGTCGCGGTCGGCGACCTGGTCCGGCCGGGCCAGGTGGTCGGCATCGTCGAGGCCATGAAGCTGATGAACGAGGTGACCGCCGGCCAGGCCGGACGGGTGGTCGAGGTGCTCGTCGACGACGGCAAGCCCGTCGAGTACGACCAGCCGCTGATCGCCCTGGAACCGGTCACCGGACAGGACTCCTGATGTTCGACAAGGTGCTGATCGCCAACCGGGGCGAGATCGCGCTGCGGGTGCTGCGCGCCTGCCGGGAACTCGGCGTGCGCACGGTGGTGGTGCACTCCAGCGCCGACGCCGACTCGCTGCCGGTGCGGCTGGCCGACGAGGCGGTACGGATCGGCCCGGCGGCCAGCCGCCGCAGCTACCTCAACGCCGCGGCGATCGTGGAGGCCGCCCGGCAGACCGGCGCGCAGGCGGTCCACCCCGGTTACGGGTTCCTGTCCGAGGACGCCGACTTCGCCGAGATCTGCGCCGAGAACGGGCTGGTCTTCGTCGGCCCGCCGCCGCAGGTGATGGCCGCGCTCGCGGACAAGTCGACGGCCCGGGCGCTGATGAGCCGGGCCGGGCTGCCGCTGCCGCCGGGCAGCGTCCGGACCCTGCCCACCGTCGCCGAGGCGCAGGAGGTGGCCGCCGAGGTGGGCTACCCGGTGATCGTGAAGGCCGCGGCGGGCGGTGGCGGGCGCGGCATGACTGTGGTGCGCTCGGCCGCCGAGCTGCCCCGCGCGTACGCCCGCACCCGCGCCGCCGCCCAGGTCGCGTTCGGCGACGACCGGGTGTACGTCGAGCGGTACCTCGCCGACGCCCGCCACGTCGAGGTGCAGGTGCTCTGCGACGGCCACGGCAACGGCGTGCACCTGGGCACCCGGGACTGCTCGGTGCAGCGCCGGCACCAGAAGCTGATCGAGGAGGCGCCCGCGCCCGCGCTGCGGCAGGCCACCCTGGACACGGTCGCCGAGGTGGCGCTGCGCGGCGCGCTGTCGGTCGGCTTCACCGGCGCCGGAACCGTCGAGTTCCTGGTCGACGAGGCCGAACGCTGCCACTTCCTGGAGATCAACTGCCGGATCCAGGTGGAACACCCGGTCACCGAGATGGTCACCGGCATCGACCTCGTGCAGGAACAGCTGCACGTGGCGTTCGGCACGCCGCTGCGGCTGCGCCAGTCCGACGTACGGCTGGACGGCGTGGCGATCGAGTGCCGGGTCAACGTGGAGGACCCGGATCGCGACTTCGCGCCCGCACCCGGCCGGCTGGACCGGTTCCGGCCGCCGGGCGGCCCGTTCACCCGGGTCGACACCCACGGACACGTCGGCTACCTGGTCAGCCCGCACTACGACTCGCTGCTGGCGAAGGTGGCGGTGTGGGCGCCGGACCGGGACGCCGCGCTGGACCGGCTCGACCGGGCGCTGGCCGAGTTCGACGTGGCCGGTCCCGGCGTGCGCACCACTATCCCGTTCGCCCGGCGGGTGCTGCGCGACCCGGCGTTCCGCGCCGCCCGGCACACCACCGCCCTGGTGGAACGCCTGCTCGCCCCACCGGCCGACGACTCCCCAACGACCGACGCCCCACCCGCCGGTGACGGCCCGCCGGCCGAGGCGGCGCGGGCCGTCGTGCCCGACCCGCGCGCCGAGCCGGGCGGCCGTACCCCCGTCAGCGCCGTGCCCGCCGCCGGCCCGACCACCTGGAGGAACCGATGACCGTCGCCCCCGACCGCCCGCTCGCCCGCGAGATCACCGACATCCTGGTCACGCACTGCGGCCTGGACCCGGACGCCGCCGCCGGCGCGCCCGCCGCGAGCCTGGAGGAACTGGGCATGGACTCGCTGGCTCTGCTCGAACTGTCGGCGGTGGTGGCCGACCGGTGGCGGGTGAAGATCCCCGAACAGGCCGCGCAGCTCAGCATCGCCGGCGTCGCCGACCTGGTGGCCCGCAAGGCGGACCCGCCCGGGCACACCGAGAACGCCGTGGAGATCGCCGCGCCGCTGCCGCTGGTCTGGGAGATCACCAACGACGTGGCCCGGTGGCCGGACCTGTTCACCGAGTACGCGACCGCGGAGATCCTGCACCGCGACGGCGACACGGTGCGCTTCCGGCTCACCATGCACCCCGACGAGAACGGCGTGGCGTGGAGCTGGGTCAGCGAGCGCACCGCCGACCCGGCCACCCGCGAGGTGCACGCCCGGCGCGTCGAGACCGGCCCGTTCGAGTACATGCGCATCCACTGGCGCTACGCCGAGATCCCCGGCGGCACCCGGATGACCTGGACGCAGGACTTCGCGATGAAACCGGACGCACCCGTCGACAACGCCGGCATGACCAACCGGATCAACACCAACAGCACGATCCAGCTCGCCGTGATCAAGGAGAAGATCGAGCGGGCGCACGCGGGAGGCGCGCGATGACCGACACCACCACCGCCCGGGTCTCCGTCCACGACGTACCGGCCGACCGCCGCCGCGGCGGGGAACTGCGGGTGCTGCTCGGCCCGAAGACAGTCGGCAGCACCTCCGGTTTCATGGGCGTCGCCACGCTCGCGCCGGGGGAGCGGATCGCCGAGCACTACCACCCGTACAGCGAGGAGTTCCTCTACGTCGCCCGTGGCGCGATCACCGTCGACCTGGACGACGTGCCGGTGCCGGTCGCCGCCGGGGAGGCGCTCTACGTACCGAAGGATGTCCGGCACCGGCTGCGCAACACCGGCGACGAGCCCGCCGAGGTGGTGTTCCATCTCGGACCGCTCGCGCCGCGCCCGGAACTCGGCCACGTCGACACCGAGAGCGCGGCGCCGCCACCACGGGAGCCGTCGTGACCGGCCGGCGCACGGTGGTCACCGGCATCGGCGTCGTCGCACCCGGCGGCGCCACCCGGGACCGCTTCTGGAAGACGATCACCGAGGGGCGCACCGCGACACGGCGGATCAGCTTCTTCGACCCGTCGCCGTTCCGGTCGCAGATCGCCGCCGAGTGCGACTTCGACCCGGACGCGGCCGGGATCACGCTCGCCGAGCGGCAGCGCGCCGACCGGTACGTGCAGTTCGCGCTCGCCTGCTCCGCCGAGGCGCTCGCGGACAGCGGCCTCACCCTCACCGACGCGCAGCGGGAACGCGCCGGGGTGGTGCTCGGCACCGCGGTCGGCGGGACCATGGCCCTGGAGCAGGAGTACGTGCGGGTCAGCGACTCCGGCCGGCACTGGCTGGTCGACCACGCGCTCGGCGGCCCGTACCTCTACCAGGCGCTGGTGCCCAGCAGCCTGGCCGCCGACGTGGCCTGCCGGCACGGCCTGCACGGACCGGCCCAGGTGATCTCCACGGGTTGCACCTCCGGCATCGACGCGATCGGGTACGCCCACCAGCTCGTCGCCGACGGCGAGGCCGACGTGGTGCTCGCCGGCGCCGCCGATTCGCCGATCTCCCCGGTGACCGTCGCCTCGTTCGACGCGATCGGCGCGACCAGCCCGGACAACGACGACCCGGAGCACGCCTCCCGGCCGTTCGACGCCGACCGGCACGGGTTCGTCCTCGCCGAGGGCGCCGCGGTGCTGGTGCTGGAGGAGGCCGAGCACGCCCGGCGCCGGGGCGCGCACGTCTACTGCGAGGTCGCCGGGTACGCCAGCCGCAGCAACGGCTTCCACATGACCGGGCTGCGCCCCGACGGCGCGGAGATGGCGGTGGCGATCAGCGACGCGCTGCGGCAGGCCCGGCTCGCCCCGACGGCCGTGTCGTACGTCAGCGCGCACGGCTCCGGCACCCGGCAGAACGACAGGCACGAGACGGCCGCGTTCAAGCGGGCGCTGGGGGAGACGGCGTACCGGGTGCCGATCAGCTCGATCAAGTCGATGGTCGGCCACTCGCTGGGCGCCATCGGCTCGATCGAGATGGCCGCCTGCGCGCTCGCCATCGAGTACGGCGTGGTGCCGCCCACCGCGAACTGGAGCACCCGCGACCCGGAGTGCGACCTGGACTACGTGCCGAACGAGGCCCGGGAGGTGCCGGTGGACGTGGCGCTGTCGGTGGGCAGCGGCTTCGGCGGCTTCCAGTCGGCGATGGTGTTCCGCCGTCTGGCGGTGACGGCACCGTGAGCGCGAGGAGTGAGCCGGGTTTGCGAGCCCCGCAGTCGCGAACAAGGACGGCACCGTGAGCGCGAGGAGTGAGCCGGGTTTGCGAGCCCCGCAGTCGCGAACAAGGACGGCACCGTGACCGCGCGGGCCGTGGTGACGGGCATCGGCGTGGTCGCGCCCAGCGGCGTCGGCGCCGAGGCGCACTGGAACACCGTGCTCGCCGGCACCCGCCGCACCGGGCCGATCACGCTGTTCGACCCGGAGCGGTACCCGACCCGGGTGGCCGGGGAGGTGGCCGGCTTCGACCCGGCCGGGTTCAGCGACACCCGGCAGCGGGTGCAGACCGACAGGTGGACCCACCTCGGCTTCGCCGCCACCAAGCTGGCGCTCGCCGACGCCGGGCTGCCCGAGGTGTCGCCCGACCCGTACAAGTGGGCGGTCACGCTCGCCAGCTCGTCGGGCGGCAACCTGTTCGGGCAGCGGGAGCTGCAACGGCTCTGGGGCGGTCCGAGCCGCACCGTCGGGGCGTACCAGTCGATCGCCTGGTTCTACGCCGCGAGCGTGGGGCAGCTGTCGATCCGCCACCAGTTCAAGGGACCGTCCGGGGTGACCGTGTCCGAGTCGGCCGGCGGGCTGGACAGCCTGGCGCACGCGGTGCGCACCATCCGCCGGGGCACCCCGGTGGTGATCGCTGGGGCGACCGAGTGCCCGCTGAGCCCGTACGCGCTCGCCTGCCAGCTCCGCTCCGGCCTGCTCAGCGACGTGTCCGACCCGGAGCGGGCGTACCGGCCGTTCGACGTCGCGGCCAGTGGATACGTGCCGGCCGAGGGCGGCGCGGTCTTCGTGGTGGAGGAGCTCGGCCACGCGCTGGCCCGGGGCGCCCGCGTCTACGGGGAGATCACCGGCTGGGCCGCCACCCACGACGCCGCGCCCACCGACCCGGCGACCGGCCCCGAACCGGCCCACTACGCCCGCGCGCTGCGGCTGGCGCTGGAGCGCGCCGGGGTACGACCGCACGACGTGGACGTGATCTGGCCGGACGCGCTCGGCGTGCCCGCGCACGACCGGGCCGAGGCGGCGGCGCTGCGCGCCGTGTTCGGCGACCGGACGCCGCCGGTGACCACGCAGAAGCCGCTGACCGGGCGGGCGCACCAGGGCGGGTCGGCGCTGGACGCGGCCACCGCGCTGCTGGCGTTCCGCCGTGGGATGCTGCCCGCCTCGGCCGGCCCGGACGAGCCGGCGCCCGGCTGCGAGCTGACGTTCCTGCGCCAGCCCCGCCCGCCGCGCAGCCGGATCGCGCTGGTCGGCGCGCGCGGCTTCGACGGGTTCAACAGTGCGCTGGTGCTGCGCGGCGCCGCGCCCCCACCGGCGGGCGAACGCTGACCGTCACGACGGCCGGGCCAGGTACGCGGTCTTCGCGTCGCCGGAGAACCCGCAGGCCAGGTAGAAGGCGTGGGTCGCGGGCGAGCGCGACCCGGTCATGAGCATCGCCTTGTAGCAGCCCGCGTCCCAGGCGGCCCGCAGCGTGCCGGCCATGATCTGCCTGCCCAGGCCGGTGCCGCGCCGCGACTCGTCCACGACCACGTTCTCGATCACCGCGTAGGGCGACGCCGACCGGCTCAAGTTGGGGATCACGTTGAGGTACGTGGTGGCGACGACCGCGCCGTCCAGGTCGAGCACGAACAGGTGCAGCCCCTCGGTGGCCAGGATCCGCGCGAAGGCCCGTTCGTCGGAGCCGTCGCGCAGGTGCGGGTCGTCCGGGTTGAGCTGCCGGTAGAGGCGGATGACCTGCGGGAAGTCGTCGGGCCGGGCCGCACGGAACATGCCGTGAGCGTAGCCGCGGCGGGCTCTGCGAGCGCACAGCATCCGGCGGCCGGCGGACTACCTTGCCGGCGTGGCCCCGATCCTGCCTGTCCGATCGAGCCTGAGCAATCCACCCAGCCGCTGTTTTGGATCTAGCCATTTGCATCTGGCGATGCAGAAGAGGGGCGTCGTAGGGTTCCGCCATACCCCGAACGACGTACCCGCTGGGCGGATCCGCCCAGTTCCTCAGTGGAACGGTGGCTGGTCGTGACTGCACATCCCGTGGCGGAAGATCCTGCCTCGACGACGGTGGACTGGGTGGACGACATCCTGTTCACCGGCCGCGACACCGACGTCTGCCTGCGCCTGCCTGAACCGGTGGACAAGGGCACGCTGCGCCGGCTCGTCGGCGAGGCCCAGGACCGGCTCGCCGGGGCCGGGCTGCGCGCCGGAGGCGCCGCCGCGCTGCGCCTGCCGCCCTCGCTGGCGTACGTGGCTCATCTGCTCGCCACCTGGCGTACCGGCGCCCAGGCGGTGCTGCTCGACCACCGGCTCACCGACCACGAGGTCGACCAGGCGCTGCGCCGGCTCAGCCCGCAGGTGGTGGTCGCCCCGACCCGGACCGGCGGCGGCGCGCTGCGGATCTTCGTCGACGTCACCGCCGGGGTGAGCGCGTACTCCGACCGCCCGGCGGGCAGCCCGCACGCGGTGATCCAGCTCAGCTCCGGCTCCACCGGACCGTCCAAGGTGATCGGCCGCACCGCCGCCGACCTGGTCGCCGAGGTGCACCGCTACACCCGCATCGACGGTGTCGCCCTGCCCGGTGAGCGGATCATCCTGTTGCCCAGCATGGTGCACGTGCTCGGCCTGGTCGGCGGCCTGCTCTACGGGCTGCACGCGGGCGTCGAGCTGTGCCCGCCGGAGCGGCTCAGCGGCGACGCGATCCTCGCCGCCGTCGCCGCGCAGGACACCCCGGCCACGGTGCTCGGCGTCCCGTTCCACATCGGGCTGCTCGCCTCCACCACGCCGGCCGGGCCGCTGCCGCAGCTCAAGCGCATGACCACCGGCGGCGAGCTGGTGCCCGCCGCCGTGGCGAACGCGTTCACCGACCGCTACGGCGTGCCGCTGGGCAACATGTACGGGATGACCGAGGTCGGCGTCATCGGCACCGACCTGTACGGGCGGCACCGTCCCGCCATCGCGCCCGCCCCCGGCATCGAGGTACGCGAGCGCGACGGCGAGCTGTGGGTGAGCTGCCCGGCCGACCCGTACGTCGGACTGGCCGACCCGACCCGGTGGGCCGACGGCTGGCTGCACACCCGCGACGCCGGCGTGGTCGACCCGGAGACCGGTCTGGTCACCATCAAGGGCCGGCTGGACTCGCAGGTGTCGGTGGGCGGCCTGAAGGTCGACCTGACCGAGGTGGAGGCCACTGTGGCCGGGCTGCCCGGCGTCCTCGCCGCGGTGGTGGTCTGGGACGACGGCATCACCGCGTACGTCCAGACCGACGGCTCGCCGACCGAGGAGACGCTCGACAAGCTCATCGCCGAACGGCTGGCCGGCTTCAAACGTCCCCGCACGCTGCGCCTGCTCGACCAGATGCCCCGCACCACCACCGGAAAGCTGGTCCGGTCCGTCCCGGCGCTGCGGGACGCGGCGTCGTGACCGGCCCCCTGTACGAGCCGCACACCCACCGGACGCCCGCCGGACGTCCGGTCCACCCCGAATCCCGCCCCGGACCGGCCGGGCAACGCGCGACCCGCGCGCCCGAGCCGGCCGGTTCACACGCACGCGGTGTCCCGACCGGGCACCGTCAGCCGGTACACGGAGAAGAGGTCTGAACCCATGCGAGACGAGGTCCGCACCTTCGTCGTCGAACAGCTCGCCGACATGAACTACGACGTGGAGGAGCTCGACGACGACACCACGCTCGGCCCGTCCGGCGTCGACCTGGAGTCGCTGGCCCTGGCCGACCTCGCGGTCCGCGTCGAGGACCGGTACGGCCTGAAGTTCGCCGACGACGAGTCGGAGAAGATGGCGCTGATGACGGTCGGCGAGTTCACCACGATGGTCGCCGACCGGGTGGCCGCGAACAGCGACAAGTCCTGATGTCCGGTCAGCCCGACCTGGGGCGAGCTGACCTGGTGAGCATGCTCGCCGAACTGACCGCGAGCCCGGCCGACCAGGTGCCGGACCGGCTCGGCTCGATGGAGCTGGCCTGGCTGGTGCACATGGTCGAGCAACGCTACGACCGCCGGCTGGACCTGAGCGACGACGAACTCGCCGGCATCCGCACCGTCGACGACGCGCTCGCGGTGTTCCGTGGCTCTCTCACCGCTCCCGCAGATGGCTGAGCGGGAGACCGTACGGATCACCGGCACGTACGCGCTCAGCGCCCTCGGCAGGGGCGCCGACGCGCTGCTGGCCGGGGTGCTCACCGGCACCCCGGCGTTCGCGCCGGTGCGCCGTTTCGACACCACGGGCCGCCGGGTGACGGTGGCGGCCACAACGCCGGACGTCGGTACGCTCGCCGGCGAGCTGGCCGACGCGATCGACGCCGCCGCCCGGGCTGCCGGACTGGACCGGGCCGGGCGGGCGGAGTCGGCGCTGTTCCTGGCCACCCACGGCGGGCCGTACTCGCTGCCCGTACCTCGGGGGTGGGACGAGCCGACGGTGCCGGCGCTCGCCGGTCACCTGGCCGCACGGTGCGGCATCGGTGGGCGTACCCGGATCTACACCACGGCCTGCGTGTCGGCGAGCAGCGCGGTCGCCGACGCGGCGGCGCTGATCCGCCGGGGCGACCTGGAGCGGGTCGTGGTCGCGGCCGGTTACCTGGTCGAACCGGACCAGTACGCGCTGTTCGACGCCGGCCGGGCGCTCGCCGCCGACGGCGCGGTGCGCCCGTTCAGCGCCGGCCGCAAGGGCCTGCTGCTGGGCGACGGGGTGGCCGCCGTGGTGCTGGAGTCCGCGGGCGCGGCCGCCCGGCGGGGCGCCGAGACGCTCGCGACGGTGGCCGGGTGGGGCCGGGCGGGGGA
>NZ_RCVK01000136.1:0-27930 GCF_003667485.1 Micromonospora sp. BL1 | reverse complement strand
ACGCTGGTGCGGGGCCGGGTCAGCGTGGGTGGCGCCGCGTCGGCGGCCACCAAGGCGGCCCTGGCCATCGCGGTGCGGTACGGCGACATCCGCCGCCAGTTCAGTGACGCCGAGGGCGACCGCGAGGTGCTGCTCAACGACTACCTGGCCCACCAGCGCAAGCTGCTGCCCGCGCTGGCCACCACGTACGCGCTGCACTTCGCCCAGACCGAGCTGGTCGCCGCGCTCGACGAGATCCAGGGCGGCGACGGGCCGGTCGACGAGCACCGGCAGCGGGAGCTGGAGTCGCGTGCCGCCGGGCTCAAGGCGGTGCAGACCTGGCACGCCACACGCACCATCCAGGCGTGCCGGGAGGCGTGCGGCGGGGCCGGCTACCTGTCCGAGAACCGGCTGCCGAGCCTCAAGGCCGACACCGACGTGTTCACCACGTTCGAGGGCGACAACACGGTGCTGCTCCAGCTCGTCGCCAAGGGGCTGCTGACCGGCTACCGGGACGAGTTCGGCTCTCTGGACGGCTGGGGACGCGCGTCCTTCGTCGCCGAGCAGGTACGCGAGATGGTGCTGGAGCGCACCGCCGCCCGGGCGCTCATCGCGCGGCTGGTCGGCGCCGTGCCCGGCCGGGACGACGAGGTCGCCGTCACCGACCGGGGCTGGCAGCTCAAGGTGTTCGAGGACCGGGAGGAACACCTGCTCGACAGCGCGGTCCGCCGCCTGCGCGGTGGCGCGTCCAGCAAGAAGGACCGCCCGTTCGACATCTTCAACGACGTCCAGGACCACGTCCTCGCCGTCGCCGCCGCGCACGTCGACCGCGTCACGCTGGAGGCGTTCGTCGCAGGCATCGACGCCACCGCCGACCCGGCGGTCAAGGAACTGCTGTCGCGGGTCTGCGACCTGTACGCGCTGAGCGTCATCGAGGCGAACAAGGGCTGGCTGCTGGAGCACGGCCGGCTCACCCCGGCCCGGTCGAAGGCGATCACCGGCGTGGTGAACGGGCTGCTCAAGGAGCTGCGCCCGTACATGCGCACGCTCGTCGACGGTTTCGCCATCCCGGACGCGTGGCTGCACGCCGCGATCCTGCGCGAGGAGCCCGCCCGGCAGGACGAGATGGCCGCGCACGACGCCGCTGACCCGCAGGCCGCCGGCGCCGACTCGCCGGGCGGCGTCGCCGACTCGCCGGCCGCCGCCCCGTAGCCGTCCGGCCGGCCACACCGGCGCTGCCACGGCCCCCGGTCAGCCTCCGGGGGCCGGCGCGGGGCGCGTCCGTGCCGGTGGCCCGGGTGTCCCGGCCGGTTCGCCGTCGGCGGTCCGCGACGCGGCGTACCCGCCGGCGCCGATCGCCAGGTACAGCCCGCCGAACAGCCAGAACGCGGCGAACAGGAAGCCGCGCTCGGCCATCGCGAGGATCATGACGAGCGCGCCGGCCAAGGCGGTCACCGCGTATCCCGCCCGGATGCCGTACGCGCACAGCGCGCCGGCCGCGAGCGGTCCGGCGATCCACAGCGCCGCGCCCACCCAGCCGACACCGACCGAGCCGCCGGCCGACGCGACCGCCACGAGCACGCCGGGCAGCGCCACGAACCCGCCGGTCAGGTAGCGCCACCACCGTCCACCGGCTCCCCGCCGCACGGCCCACGGCACGGTCGCCGCCGCCCAGGCCACCAGCGCGAGCGGGACGTAGTACAGGCCGATCTCGCCGGCCGCGCAGGCGGCCACGGTGAGGACCGTCGCGGCGGCGAACCGTGCTGCGCCGCGGACCCGGCCGGGCAGCACGAGCGGCGCGGCCACGAGGAGCGCCGGCAGCAGGGTGAGCAGCGCGATCCCGGGGCCGAACCGCCGCACGACGCCCTGCTCGCCGGAGTCGGCCCCGAGCGGGTCCACCGGCACCGCGGACGGCAGCAGGAAGCTCACGCACACGGCGATCAGCACGCCGGCCGCCAGCGCGACCACTGACAGCGTCCGGGCGGCCGGCTCCGCGCCGTCCTGGACCGGCAGGCCCAGTTCCTCCCGCGCCTGGCCCGCCACGGTGTCCGGACCGCCGAGACCGGCGAGGATCTCGGCGATGTCGCGTCCGCCGTCCAGCGCGTCGGCGATGTGCGCACGGACGTCCGCGACGATCTCGTGCGCGGCGTACGGCGGGATCTCCGACAACTCCGCGTCGAGGGCCCGCAGATAGGTCTCCGCCGCCTCCGGGAGGCCGTCGTCGCTCATGTCTCCTCCGCCATCAACTCGTCCACGTGCGGCTGGATCTCCCGCCACACCGCCGCGAACATCCGCAGGTGCGCCCGCCCCTGATCGGTGATCGTGTAGTACCGCCGGGCGTGCCCCTGCTCGGGCGCGACCCACCGGGTCTCCACGGTGCCCGCCTGCCGCATGCGGGCGAGCAGCGGATACAGGCTGCCCTCGCTCGCGGTCAGGCCACGGACGGCGAGCCACTCGGCCAGTTCCAGGCCGTACATGTCGCGTCGCGAGAGCAGCGCGAGCACGCAGTACTCCAGCACGCCCTTGCGGATGTTCGTGGTGATCCGCTCACGTGCGCCGTCCATGCGTCGCAAGATACCTTGTTATGCAAGACATGTGGCGCCAGGGGTCCGCGGTACGCCTCGCACGGCATACCGCGGACCGGCGTCGCGAGGGTCTGTCAGAGCGTCCGGTACGAGCCGAACGTGCCGCGCGTCGTCCAGCCCCGGAAGAGGCCGAGCCCGTACCCGTGCCCGCTGCAGTCGGCGGACTGGTAGCCGATGACGTTCTGGAAGCCGCCGCTCCAGCCGAGCAGCCAGTCGGCGTCGGCCGGGAACGGGCGGCAGAGGTCGTCCGGCGCGGCCTGCCGGGCGACCACGGCGAGCGGATTACTGGAGTAGAAGACCAGGCCCGTGTCGGGGTTCGGGATCGTCGCCGGCTCGGCGGCGGCGGGCGCGGCGAACAGCGGGACGGTCAGGGCCGCGGCGGCGAAACCGGCGGCGATTCGCAGGGCGGACGTGCGCATGCTGTCCTCCAGGGACGGTGGGCGGCCAGGGAGGGGCGGCGGTTTCCCGCCCCGTCAGGAGCGATGCGCATCGATGCCAACGGTGCCGCAGAAAGGTTGAGTTGTCAATCAAATCGGCAGCAAGCATCGACCAACGTGTATTGACACATTTCGTTGCGGCGGTGATAGTAACTGCAAAAGCTCCCGCCGGTCCCCCTGCGGGGACGCATCGCGGCGGCGCCACACCGACGTGGCCGACACACCGCCACCACCACCATCCAGGGAGCGCCGCCACGACGTCCCCTGGAGGGCGCATGCGAAGAAGATCGAAGATCTACGCCGGGCTGGCGGCCGCCATCGTCCCGCTCGCCTCCGTGGTCGTGGCGCTCGGCGCGACACCCGCGGGCGCCGCGATCGGCGGCTCGGGGCCCTACCCCGCCGACTACGAGACCTCGTCGAGCCTGCCCAACCACACCATCTTCCGGCCCCAGACGCTCCCGTCCGAGCGCCTTCCCGTCCTGGTCTGGGGCAACGGCGCCTGCTCGGCGAACGGCCTGTCGCAGGGCAACTTCCTCCGCGAGATCGCCTCCCACGGCTTCCTCGCCATCGCCAACGGCGCACCGAACGGCTCCGGCTCCACGAACTCCCAGATGCTCACCCAGTCCATCGACTGGGCGGTGGCGGAGAACTCCCGGTCGGGCAGCAAGTACCACAACCGGATCGACACCACGAAGATCGCCGTGGCCGGGTTCTCCTGCGGCGGCCTGGAGGCGTACGCGGTCTCGAACGACCCGCGCGTCACCACCACCGGCATCTTCAGCAGCGGCCTGCTCAACGACGCCGACGACTACCAGCTGCGGAGACTGACCAAACCGATCGCGTACTTCGTCGGCGGGCCCAGCGACATCGCGTACCTGAACGCGATGGACGACTGGGGCAAGCTGCCGGCCGGGCTGCCCGCCTTCATGGGCAACCTGAACGTCGGACACGGCGGCACGTACGACCAGCCCAACGGCGGCGAGTTCGGCCGCGTCGCGGTGCTCTACCTCAAGTGGCGCCTGAAGGGCGACATCAGCGCCGGCGCCAACTTCGTCGGCCCGGACTGCGGCCTGTGCCGCAGCCAGTGGAGCGTCCAGCAGAAGAACCTGACGCTGGACGCCCCGCCGCCGACCACGCCGCCACCGGGCGGGGCCTCCTGCACCGCCGTCTACGCCGTCCAGGACCAGTGGAACGGTGGCTTCGTCGCCAACGTGACGGTCACCGCCGGGAGCGCCGCGCTGACCGGCTGGCGCGTGACGCTCACGCTGCCGGGCGGCGCCGCGATCAGCTCGCTGTGGAACGGCGTGCCCAGCGGCACCAGCGGCACCGTCACCGTGGCCAACCAGAGCTACAACGGACGGCTGGCCGCCGGGCAGACCACCACCTTCGGGTTCCAGGGCACCGGAACCGGCGGCGGCGCCACCGCCACCTGCGCCGGAAGCTGAGCCACCTCGCCGGGGGGCCGGCGCCGGACGCCGGCCCCCGACGAGGTGAGTATCGTCTCGCCGCGACCCCCGGCCGCCCGCCGGTCCGTCGTGGACGGTCCCGGCAGGGCCCGGGAAGACTGCCTGCTAGCGCGCCCGGCAGCGGCCGAGGCGAACGCCGCACGCACCGGAAAGTCCTGCGCCGTAAGCCTTTCCGTCATCCACACGAAGTTGACATGGTTGATGGTTGGGCTAGGGTTCCGCCGAACGGTTGTCACCGAGGCAGGTATCCGGTCACCACGAGGACGGCATGACGGCACAGTGCAGTGGCTTCGACATCCGCTTGCTGGGCAATCTCCGGATCACGTACGCCGGGCGGGAGCTGCCACTGCGCTCGGCTCAGCGCCGGGCCGTCTTCAGCGCGCTGGCGCTCACCCCGGAGCGGGGCCTGTCCCGGGACGAGCTGATCACCGCAGTCTGGGGTGACCACCCGCCGGCCAGCGCGACCGGCAACCTCTACACGTACGTCTCCGCCCTGCGCCGGATGCTCGAACCGGACCGGGACAGGTGGTCCTCCGGCCGGGTGCTCACCTCCGAGGGCGGCAGCTACCGGCTGCACCTCGACGCCGACGCCGTCGACGTGCACCGCTTCGAGCGGCTCCGCGAACGCAGCCGCGCGCCCCGCGCCACCGGGGACACCGCCGGCGAACTGGCCGCCCTGGACGCCGCGCTCGCGCAGTGGCGGGGCGACGAGGCGCTCGTCGGCGTACCGGGACCACGGGCCGCCGGCCACCGGATCCGGCTGGGCGAGCTGTACCTGACCACTGTGGAACGGCGGGCCGAGCTGATGCTGGGCCTCGGACGCGGCGCCGAGGTCGTCGACCGCCTGCTCGCGCTCGTCGACCGCCACCCGGCCCGGGAGAGCCTGTACGCGGTGGCGATGCGGGCGCTGGCCGCGCAGGGCCGTACCGCCGAGGCGCTCGCGCTCTACGCCACGCTGCGGGACCGGCTGGTCGAGGAGTCGGGCACCGAACCCGCCGCAGCCGTCCGGCAGATCCACGACCAGCTGTCGGCCGGCAGCCCGGCCCCGCCGCGCGGCCCCGGTCCGATCCCGCAGCGGCACCCCGGTTTCCGGGGCCGTTCCGCAGCGCTGGCCCGGCTGCGGTCGGCGGTGACCGGCCTGGCGGACGGGCGCGGTGGCAGCGTCTGGATCAGCGGCGAGGCGGGCATCGGGAAGTCGGCGCTGCTGGCCGAGGGACTCAGCGGCGCGGCACCGCTCGGCGTCCAGGTCGGCTGGGCCGTCGGCGACGAGCTGGCGTACCGGATGCCGTTGAGCATCGTGCTGGAGTGCCTCTCCCTGGGCAACGACGCGGACGGCCTGCCCGCCTCGCTGCACGCCTGCTCCGGTGGGGCGCCACCGACCATGACCGTGATCGACACGGTCCAGCGGTTCGTTGTCGAACGGTGCGCCGAACGGCCGCTGCTGCTGGTCCTGGACGACCTCCAGTGGGCCGACGACATGTCGCTGCTGGTCTGGCACGCGCTGCACAAGCTCACCATGCGGCTGCCGCTGCTACTAGTGTCCGCCGCCCGCCCGGTCCCGGCCGGATACGAGGTGCGGCTCCTGCGCCGGGTGCTGCCCCGCGACGGCACCACGCTCGTCGAACTCGGCCCGCTGGACGACGACACCGCGACCGCGCTGGTGCGCGACTGGTCCCGCCCGCCCGGGCCGGGTGCCGGCACCACGCGCTCGTTCGTCGCGGCGGCCGCCGGGAACCCGTACTACCTGCGGCATCTCGTCCTCGCCGACCACGACGGCCGGACCGCCGACACGCCCGGCCCCGAACTGACCGACGCGGTCTCCCGGCACCTGCAACCGCTCGCCGACGACACCCGCCAACTGCTGCGGGCGATCGCATTCCTCGGCAACAACTACCTGGTCGCCGACCTGGCCGCGGTCACCGGCAGGTCGGCGCCGCAACTCGTACCGGCCGTGGAGGAGGCGCTGGCCGCCGGCGTCCTCGTGGAGGACGGGCGCCGCCTGCGGTTCCGGCATCCGGTCATCCGCCGGGTCCTGCGCGGCGCGATCCCGACCGCGCTGCGGGTGCTGATGCACCGGCAGTTCGCGCAGCGGCTCGCCGAGGCCGGCGGCGACCTCGGCCGGGTCGCGGGCCAGTTGCTGGCCGGGCCGGTGCCGGTCGACGCCTGGGTGCAGGACTGGCTGACCACGCACGCCGCGCAGCTGAGCGCCGTCGCGCCCGCGCCCGCGATCGCGGTGCTGCGGCACGCCGTCGCCTCGCCCGGCCTCTCCCCGTCGTCCCGCGAGCTGCTCACCGCGGAACTGGCCCGGGTGCTGCACCGCTGCGGGCTGCCCGCCGGGGCCGAGGCGAGCTGGGTGTCGGCGCACACCGGCGACGCCGCGACGCGCGCCGAGATGAGCCGGATCGCCGGCGTGGACGGGCCCTCCGCGAGCGTCGGACCGGCGGTCGTCGGCCACCGGTGAGGAGACTGCGCGTCACCGTTCTGGGCCCGGTACGCGCCTGGAACGGCCCGGTCGAGATCGGCCTCGGACCGGCCCGGCGGCGGGCCCTGTTCGCGATGCTGGCCGCGAACGCCAACCGCCCGGTCACCCGCGCCGAGCTGATCCGGGCGCTGTGGGGCGAGTCCGCGCCGAGCACCGCGGCGGGCAACATCTACACCTACGTCTCCGGGCTGCGGCGCAGCCTGGGCCCGGCGGGAGGGATGCTGCGTTCCGGCCGGGCCGGGTACACGTTGCGCCTCGAACCGGGCGCGCTGGACGCCGACCGGTTCGAGGCGCTGTGCGAGGCGGCGGTGGAGCCGGCTGCCGCCGGGCGGTCCGGGCAGGCCGTCGCCCTGCTCGACGAGGCGCTCGCGCTCTGGCAGGGCGAGGCGTACGCGAACGTCACCGGACTCTTCGCCGACCTCGACCGGCACCGCCTGACCGAGCTGCGGATCGCCGCGGCGGAGCGGCGGGCCCGGCTGGTCCTGACCGGCGGCGGCGACGACGCGCTGATCGCCGACCTGACCGCCCTGGTCCGTGACCACCCGCTGCACGAGCCGTTCCACGAGCTGCTGATGTGCGCGCTGCACCGGGCCGGCCGGGGCACCGAGGCGCTCGACGTCTTCCACGCGGCGCGCCGGGTGCTGGTGGGCGAACTCGGCGTCGAGCCCGGCCCGGCCCTGCGCGAGTTGCAGAGCCGGATCCTCGCCGCAGCGGCTGGACCGGCCGGACCGGTGACGCCGGCAGCGGTGGCCGCGCCGGCCGTACCGCGGTGGGGTCGCCTGGTCGGACGCGACGGCGAGCTGGCGTTGCTGCGCGGCCTGCTGGCCGCGCTGGGCGAGGGCCGCAGCGCGATCGTGTGGATCGAGGGTGAGCCGGGCATCGGCAAGTCGGCGCTGCTCGACGCGGCGCTGCACGAGGCGCGGGCGCTGGGCCACCGGGTCGCGCGCGGCAGCGCCGAGGAACTCAGCAGCCGGTTCCCGCTGCACGTGATGCGCCGGGCGCTGCGCCTGGAGGACGTGCCGCACGACGACCCGGCCACGGCCGTCGACCGGGTGCTCGACCACGTCCGCCGGCTGACCGCCGAGGGCCCGCTGGTGCTGGCCGTCGACCACCTCCAGTGGGCCGACGAGGCGAGTCTGCTGGCCTGGGAGCGGCTGGCCGCGCTGACCCGGTGGCTGCCGCTGCTGCTCGTCGCGACCGCCCGGCCCGAGCCCGGCCGCCGCGACCTGGCCCGGTTACGGCGCGGGGTGAGCACCCGCGACGGGCACCTGATCCGGCTCACTCCCCTGCCCCCGTCCGACATCGAGCAGATCTTCGGCCGGACGGTGGGCGTGCCGCCCGGCGCCACGCTGCGGTCGCTGGCGCCGCTGGCCGCCGGCAACCCGCTGTACGCCCGGGAACTGGTCACCGGCCTCGTGGCCGAGGACGGGGTACGGGTGGTCGACGGGCTCGCCGAGGTCGACGCCCGGGCCGACGAGATGCCACGGTCGCTTCTGGACACCGTGCGGGCCAGCCTCGACCACCTCTCCCCCGGCGCGCGGGAGGCGCTGCGCTACGCCGCCCTGCTCGGCGACGCGTTCGCCGTCGCCGAGGTCGCGGCGGTCACCGGGCGCACGCCGTTCGACCTGATGTCCGACCTGGAGGAGGCGGTCACCGCCGACGTCCTCGTGGACGCGGGCAGCGAGCTGGCGTTCCGTCAACCGGTGCTGCGGCGGGCGCTCGCCGGCAGCATCCCCGCCGCGCTGCGACCGACGCTGCACCGGCACGCGGCGCAGGCGCTCGCGGACAACGGCGGCCCCGTCACCCGGGTCGCCGACCATCTGCTCGCCGGGCCGCCCGAGGTGGACGAGTGGCTGGTGGGCTGGCTGGTCGCGCACGGCGCCGAACTGTCCCGGCAGGCCCCGGAGCCGGCGCGCGAACTGCTGCGCCGCGCCCTGGCGAGCCCTCGGCTGCCGCAGGCGGCGCGGGCGACACTCGCCGCTCTCCTCGACGGCCCGGACCGGTAGCGCCTCGCCGCCGGGACGGGATCGCCGGGCGGACCGCGAAAAGGGCAGGCATGAGTCGACGGTGACCGGGGAAGCGGCGGCACGCAGCGTACGCCTCACGGCGTACCGGAGGGAGTGCCCATGACCGCGTCCAGCGAGCCGGCCCGCGGGGCCGGCGTTCCGACCCGTGCCGGCCGGACCCGAACCGGCGGGGCGGCCAAGACCAGCGCGGCCGCCGCGTTCGCGCTCGTGTTCGGCGTGGCCGCGCTGTTCAGCGTGCTCACCGCCATCCTCGCCTGGATCGGCGTGGTGCTCGCCATCATCGGCATCGTCCTGGGCGTCGTCGGGCTCAAGATGGCCGCGCGACCAGGGGTGACCGGTCGCGGCGTGGCGATCGGCGGGCTGGTGCTCAGTGTGATCGCCCTGCTGCTCGGGCTCGCGCTCGGCGCGGGCCTCACGACGTTCCTCAACAACGAGGGCGCGGTGGACCGGCTCCAGCAGCAGGTCGACGACCTGCGCGAACGACTCGACCGTTAGGTGTCTCGCCGTCGGCCCGCCACCTCGCCGGGCAGCACGGACGGCACTCCCAGCGGGTACGGGGTGAGCGTCGCCGCGCAGACCCGCCCCACGGCTCGCCGAGCGGTACGGACAACTGCTGTTGATCGCGCTCGGAGAGGGTGTGTGACAGGAGACTTCGGGTAGGGCGGGGAGAACCGACGAGAGAGGACTGTCCGATGCCGAGCACCACAGGGCCCATGCTGGAGACGTACCCGAAGTCGATCAACCTGGATCGGGCGAAGCTGGCCGCGACGGTCGATGCCCTCAACGACTGCGCCCAGGCCTGCACCGCCTGCGCGGACGCCTGCCTCAGCGAGGACATGGTCGCCGAGCTGACGAAGTGCATCCGGACGAACCTGGACTGCGCCGACATCTGCGCCACAACCGCCCGGGTGCTGTCCCGGCACACCGGCTACGACGCCACCATCAGCCGCGCGCTGCTGGAGGCGTGCGCGACTGCCTGCCGATCGTGCGGCGACGAGTGCGCGGCGCACGCCGACAAGCACGAGCACTGCCGGATCTGCGCGGAGGCGTGCCGCGCATGTGAGCAGCGCTGCCGGGACCTGCTGGCAACGATCAGCTGAGGACGGCACGGGCCGCCGGAACGGGGAGGGTGCCGGCGACCTCAGGCGTGACATCACCGCGCAGTACATCTAGCGCAGCCCGGGTACGCCCAGGAACCGGCGTGCGGCGGCGGCCGGGACCGGCGTACCCGGGCCGGTCCGGCGCGCGAGGTGCTGACGCAGGGCGGCCAGGGCGAGGGCGTCGAAGCGTACCCGACCGTCGACCGGCGGCTCCTCCACCGCCAGTTCCCGCAACAGCAGCCGGGCGGGGGCGCCGGCCTCCGGCTCCTGCACCTGGAGCACCGTGAACGCCGTGCCGGGCAGGAACAGGACCCGGGCCGGGACGCCGTCGCCGGTCTCGAACGCCGCCGTGCGCCGCGCGGTCGCCGACCAGATCAGCACCTCGACCGCGCCCGGCAGGTCGGCGGGCGGCTCGGCGAGCGCGTTGGTGAACCCCCAGTCGGTGAGCACCCGCCGCTGCGCGATCCGCCGCAGGTCCGCGGTGGTCAGCTCGGCGCCGGCGTACGCGACGCCGCGGTGCACGGGCAGCCGGCGTACGCCCGCGGACACGCACCTGGCGAACGGCACGTGACCGCCCGGCTCGGCGGAGCGCAGCGCCTGGTCGAGGCCGTCCCCCGCGGCGGAGAGGTAGAGGCGGACCGCGGTGGCGCACTCCGTCGCGTCGGCTCCGCCGGCGAGCGCCGGGTGCGCGGCGAGCACGCCCGCCACGTCGGCGGAGACGGCGGCGATCTCCCGGCGGAAGGCCCGCCGGAACCAGGTGCGTTCCTCGTCCAGGTCGGGCCCCGGGCGTACGCCCCGCGCGTCGTCGCCGGGGGTGCGCTGGAAGCGGACGGGCGCCGGTGCGGGGCGGTGCACCGGCAGCGTCATCGTCGGGCTGGTCGCCCAGCCCGCGCCGCCGCCGAGCACCGGCCCGGCCGCGTCGGGTACCGCCGCATCGGGCCCGGTCGCGTCCAGCCCCGCGCCGTCGAGCCCGGCCACGACCGGCCCGGCCGCGTGAGGTCCGGCCACGTCCGGCCCGACGCCGAGGAGTCCGGCCGTGCCCGACCCGGCCCCGTGAAGCCTGCCCGTGTCCGGCCCGACGCCGTGGAGGCGGGCCACGTCGGGCGCGGCCCTGTTCGGCCCGGCTTCGTCCGGCGGGGCGGCGGAGCCGGCGCCCCGGAAAGCGGCACCGCCGCCGGCTGCCTCGTCGGTCGCCGGCGGGGGTGGGCCGGCCACGGTGAGCGGAACCGCCTCCGGGACGGGCGCCGGCACCGACGGCGCGGGAAGCGGGCCGGCGGCGTGAGCCGTCGTGTGCCGGTACGTCCCGGCCTCGATCCCGCGCGCCGAGAGCCCCGGGCGTCCCGGCGCGACGACCGAGGACGGCTGCACCGCCGCGCGCCTGCGGGTCGCCGGGTCCAGCCGCGCCGCCAGGTCACCGGCCAGTTCCCGGTGGCGTTCGGCCGCGGCCGGTGCCGGATCGTCCACGACCAGACGGACGCGGTTCGGGTCCATCGGGACCGCGCGGATCCGGTCGGCGTGGCGGGGCGGCTCCGGGGCGCGCAGCCAGAGGCCGGACGGGATCACCTCGACCACCGCGTCGTGGGCGTACTGGTAGACGCGCGGGCCGACCGGCTCGCCGAGTTCCGGCGGCGCGCGGTGACGCAGGATCCGCGGCGTCACCGCCTTCGCCCCGAGCGTCTCCCGGGGACGGTAGGCCAACTCCTCGGCGAAGACCTGCCAGCCGGGCCGCCCGTCGGCGTCGACGGTGAACATGGCCGGGCCGTCCGGGCGGCCGCTGGGCACGCCGGTGAGGACGCGCACCGGGCAGCGCAGCAGGTCGGCCAGCGCCTGCCCGAACGGCTCGCCGTCGGGCAGCGCGACCGGGCCGTACTGGACGAAGCGGGCGTGCTCGCGGCCCTCGGGCGCCAGGCCCCGCCAGAACCGGGCGATGTCGTCCAGGCGCAGCGGCGCCGTCCCGGGGCAGCCCACGAGGACCGGCATCGCGTCCGGCAGGCACGGCATCGTCGAGGTGAGGTGACTTCCGTGTACGGCGACGGCCGCCTCGTCGCGGCTCTCCCGCAGCCAGACGCCGCCGGGTAGCGGCTCGGCGGCGCAGGTCGAGCTGATCGTCAGGTGGTCGACGGCGGCGCCGTCCCAGGCCGGTACGGGATAGCGCTTCGACTGCCAGACCGGCGTGTGGCCGCGCCGGTAGCAGACCCACCCGCCCAGATCGGTGGCGTGCACGAACAGCAGGCCCGCCGCGCCCGGGATCATCCGGCCGAACGGGGCGATCACCGGCCGGCCCAGCCGGTCGGAGAGCCACTGGCCGGCGAGCGCCCCGGTCTCCGGGCGGGCACCGCAGACCACCAGCCGGATGCCTCGGCGCAGGCGCTGCCGGCGCAGCTCGGTCGCGACCGTGTCCCAGATGTCGAACGGCAGTTCGTGTTGCAGGTCCAGGATCACGATGTCGTTGTCGGGATCCCGGTCCACCGACAGCGCGACCGTACGGGCCTCCGTGCTGATCCGCTCACTGGCGTGCAGCACCAGGGCGTTGCCGACGGTGTGGCGCGTGATCACCTCAGATCATGCCGGAGCGCAGGGCGTAGGCCACCGCGTGCGAGCGGTTGCGCAGCTTCAGCCGGTGGTTGAGGCCGTAGATGACGTTCTTCACCGTGCGTTCGGAGTAGCGCAGCTCGTCGGCGATCTCGTTGGTGTCGAAGCCCTCGGCCATCAGCCGCAGCACGTCGATCTCACGCGCGGTCAGGCCGGAGGCGTTGAGCCCGTTCGGGTTGAGCACGTCGCGCTGGAGCCGTTCGATGTGCTTGAGCAGCTCGCCCACCAGGTTCGGGGGCAGCACGCCGCCGCCGGAGGCGGCCGCCCGGACGCTGTGCACGAGGCGTTCGGCGGTCACCGCCACGCGCGGCAGGACCGCCACCACGCGGCACTCCACGGCGGTCAGCAGTTCCTGCTCGCTGACCTCCGTGGTGACCAGGACGACCGGGGCGCCGATCTCGGTCGCCGCGAGACGCAGCATGGCGATCACGTCGGTGGTGAGCCGCTCCGCCGCGACCACGAGCACCTGTGCCCGGGTCCGGTCCGCGCCGTCCAGCAGCGTGATGTCGGAGCGCGTCCGGAGGTGGGCGGTCAGGCCGGTGTGGGTCAGCGGGTCGGGCGCGTGCACAAAGACGGCAACTTGCTCCACAGCCATCTCCATCACTGTCAGTAGGGGCTGACAGTCTCATGGAGAGTCCTTCAGGAAATCTCCACACTCTCTTTCCTGATGGCGCCGAGCCGTGAAGATCTGACCAAAATGGCTGGTCAGACTTTTTTCAGTCAGTGAAGATTGATTTCGACAGGACCCATCTTCTCCGTCGCGAGCCTCCCGGCGTTCGCCGCGGCGGCCTGGATCGCCTCCATGATCGCCGCCTGCAGCGACACTGCGTCACGCTGCTCGTACACCCGGGGGTCGACCCGGACGGCCTGGACCTTGCCCAGGCCGCTGGCCATGACCACCACTGTGGCGTCCTGCGAGCGGCCGGTGACGATCGCCCGCTCCAGCTCCGACTGCGCGTTGCGCATCTGGTCCTCCAAGCGCTGCGCGTTCTCCATGAACTCCTGGAACGAGGGTGGGATCGGCGTGGACTCGGGCTGCATGCCGGGCCTTTCTGTGCGTTGCGGACGGGTGGTCAGCCGACGGCGGCCAGGCCGCCGAGCCGCTCGCCGACCGCCGGGCCGGGCGCGGCCAGGTCGGCGAGCGCGAGGGTACGGGAGCCGGTGCGCCGGGTCAGCGCCAGCGAGAACTGGTGGGCGGCGTGGACGGTGCGCTCGGGCAGCCGGCCGGCCATCTGCGTCAGCGCGGCCCGGACGTCCTCGGGCACCTCGTGGCCGCGCCGCACCAGATGCCGCAGTACGACAGCGGCCAGCTCGTCGGTGCTGAACTCGGGCACCGACCACTGCTGGCCGAACACCTCGTTCACCGCCGGCACCGCGACCCGCAGGCTCGCCAGGGCCGCCTCCTCGCCGGTCAGCACCACGACCGGATCACCCAGCCGGGAACGCATCCGGCCGACCAGCGCCTCGGCGATCTCCGGCGCGACACCGGAGGAGTCGTCGACGTAGTCGAGCTGGAGCACCCCGCCGGCCGCGTCGTCGAGGACCGCGTCCACCAGGCTCCCGGCCTGGCCGGGCCACTGCGGCGCCAGCTCCCGGCTCGTGCTCACCCGCACCAGCTGACCGACCGGCACCAGGCCCAGCTCCGACAGGCAGGCCGCGTACAGCCGGGCGTACTCGCTGCGGCCGCTCCCGGCCCGGCCGGCGAGCAGCACGTTGCCGGTGCGGCCGGGGCCGCGCCGGCGGTTGCGCCCCTCGCAGAGCTGCAACAGCGTCTGCCCGGCCGCCTCCTTGACCCGCTGGCCGCCGACCAGGCCGCAGATCCGCTTCCAGCTGCGGGCCGCGTTGATCGCGCCGGTCGGGTCGGTCGCCGCGTCGGGTTGCTCGCCCTGCTCGACCGGCAGGGCCTCCAGCAGCGCCAGCTCGGGTTCGACGTCGGCGGCGGTGAGCCGGTTGAGTTCGCTGTCCTTCGTGGGCGGCGTGGTGGCCAGCCGCGACGCCTGGTTGTTGATCAGGGCCTCGAACAGCTTGCGGGCCACCCGGCCGTTGCCGAAGGTGGCGTTCTTCGGCACCCGGGTGAAGTACGCGGTGAGCGCGTCCACCGCGTCGTCGGTCAGCTCGTAGTAGTGCTTGCTGACCAGGTTCGAGGTGATGGTGACCAGTTCCTCGACGGAGTAGTTCGGGAACTCGACGGTGCGGGTGAACCGGGACGCCATACCGGGGTTGGAGGCGAGGAACTGCTCCATCAGCTCGGAGTAGCCCGCGACGATCACCACCAGCTCGTCGCGGTGGTCCTCCATCATCTTCATCAGCGCGTCGATGGCCTCCTGGCCGAAGTCCGGCCCGGAGCCGCCCGAGCCGCTGGACAACGTGTACGCCTCGTCGATGAAGAGCACGCCGCCGAGCGCCTTGGTGACCAGCTCGGTCGTCTTGATCGCCGTGGAGCCGATGTACTGGCCCACCAGGTCGGCCCGCGCCGCCTCGACCATGTGGCCCTTGGACAGGATGCCCAGTTCCTTGAGCACCGAGCCGTAGAGGCGGGCCACAGTGGTCTTGCCGGTGCCGGGCGGGCCGGCGAAGACCAGGTGCCGGCTCATCGGCGGCATCGGCAGGCCCATCTGGAGCCGGACCTGCGACATCTTGATCAGGTTGATCAGCGCGGTGACCTCCTGCTTCACCCCGCGCAGGCCGATCAGTCCGTTCAGCTCGCGGAGCGGCTCGCTCAGCTCGTCCGCGCCGCTCTCCGCCGCCGTACCCTCGTCGCCGGTCACCGGGACCGGCGCGGCGGCCGGCGGGCCCGCGGGCGCCGGGGTGGTCTGCGGGCGGCCCACCGTCAGCGCCTCGGTGGTCACCGTGGCGCCGGGCCCCCGCCGGACGTCCTCGCCTCCGCTGTCGCGCACCACGCACCGGGTGAGCGCGACCGGCTCCACGGTGTCCACGCCGATGCCGGCCGCGCCGCTGCCGAGCACCTCCCCGTCGCTCACCGACCCCCGGGAGCCCGCCTCGAAGACGATCCCGTCGGCCCGGGCGTCGCGCACCCGGGTCTGCGTGACGGTGGCCGACCCGGTGACCCGCAGGCCGTCGCGGACCGCGCCGACGATCTCGCTGTCGCCGAGCTGGAGCGCGCCCTCGGCCAGCACGCCCGAACCCCGCAGCAGGGCCGCGCGCAACGTCAGGTCGGCGCCGGCGCCCACCTGGACGCAGGCCGCGCCGGTACCGGTGAGGCGGGCCTCGTGCACGACGCCCCGCGCCGGTCCGGTCAGCGCGAGCGCTGTCGCCTCGCCCGCGTCCACCACCAGGTCGGTGCCCTCCAGCGAGGCTCCGTCCTGAACCAGCACGCCGCCGCCCGTGGTGATCTCGGCGCGCAGCCGCTGGAGCACGACAGCCGACTCACCGGTGAGCACGGCGACGTTGTCGCGCGTGCCCCGCACGGTCAGCCCGAGGAACCGGGGAGCGCCACCGCTGACGGCGACGCCGACCGGCGCGTCCTGGACGGTGCAGTCGGTGAACGTCGGCCGGCCGCCACCGAGCACCTGGACGGCGGTGTGCCCGGCGCCGCCGAACGTGCAGTTGCGGAACGACGGCGACGCGCCCTCGGCGATGTGCGCCGACTGCACCGCGGCACCGGTGAACGTCGAGTCGCTGATCTGCACGTCGGCCTCGCCCCGGACGAAGACGTCGACGTTGCCGCTGCCGGTGACCGACAGGCCGCGGATGCGGGCCCAGGCGCGCTGCTCGACCACCAGGGCGGGCTTGCCGGCCCCGGTGATCTCGCACTGCTCGATCGTGAGCCGGGCGTCGCCGCCGGCGCACACGCTGTTCGCGCCGGCCGTACGCAGGCGGCAGCGGCGCAGCGTCAGGGCGCTCTGCTCCCCCGCCACGACGCTGCTCGTGGCGACGTCGTGGACGTCGGTGTCCTCGATCGTGCTCGACCCGGCCGACATCACCACCACGCCCGCGCCCGCCGAGCTGGTCACGTCGCAGCCGCGCAGCGCGACGGTGCCCTGCATGCGGGCCAGCAGCGTCACCCAGGAGGCGCCGCTGACCCGGCAGTCGTCGAGCGCCACCTCGCCCGCGTACACGTCGACCGCCGCCAGCGTCGTGTCGGCGCTGCTGAGCGTGATGCCGCGCAGCTGGGCGCCCTCGCCGCGCACGACGAGGACGCTGCCCTCCTCCACGTGCACCTCGACGGTGCCGGGCTGGACCGCGCTGATCGTCACCCGGTCGCCGACCACGAGCTTCTCGACGTACCGGCCGGGGTGGACGTCGATCGTGGCGCCGGGCTCGGCCCGGGCCAGCGCGGAGCCGATCGTCGGATAGGAACCCGGCTTCCGGTCGCCCACCACAAGAACCTGCCGACTCACCGCGTCATCCCTTCCGGTCCAGGCCGGGCAGCACCCGCAGGCGCCCGCGGGCCGCCGCTCCGATGCGTACCCGGGGCTCGGCCGTGGCCCAGCGGTCCACGCTGCGCCGCAGCGACGTGAGCGCCAGCTCGTCGAGCGACACCCGGTTGGAGTCGACCCGGCCGGTGTCGTCGATCTCGTTGGCGCCGATCTCCCGCAGCAGGACCGCGCCGCGCTCACCCGTCGAGGGCCGGCGCAGGTCCAGCACCTTGAAGTTCGTACCGGGCAGGAACAGCACCCGATCCTCGACGTGCTCGTCCCCCTCCGGCTCCAGCAGGCTGGTCCGGCGGGCGGTCATCGACCAGATCAGCACGTCGGTGTCGCCGTCCTCGGACGCGCACGGCTGGGTCAGCGCGTTGACGAAGCTCCAGTCGGTGACCAGCCGCCGGTCCTGGTAGAGCGCCCACTCCCCGGCGGTCGGCGACAGCCGGTAGACGGTGGTGCCCCGGAAGGACGGCATCCGGGAGACCCCGGCGACCACGCAACGCGCGAACGGCACGTGCGGCCCCTTGCGGCCGGAGCGCAGCCCGGCGTCGACGCCCGGTCCGCGGCCGGTCAGGTAGAGCCGCAGCGCGACCGAGTCGGCGAGCACGTCCTCGGTGGACACACCGGAGCCCTGCATGCCCGGGTGCTCGGACATGATCCGGGACACCGAGCTGGCCATCACGTCGAACTCGCGGCTGAGCGTGCGGCGCAGCCAGGCGCGCTCGTCGGCGAGCCCCTTCTTCTCCGACAGCAGCGCGCCCGCGCCGGCCGGGGGCACCGGCTGCACCCGTGCCTCGGCGGCCACCTCGGACGGCTCGGCGTCCTCCGCCTGCCCGGCCTGCCCGGTCGGCTCGGCGGTCTTCGCCGGCTCGGCTGCGTCCGCCGAGCCGGCCGCGGTTGTCTTCGCGGGCTCGGCGGTGTCCGCCGGGCCGGCAGCGGCGGGCGGGGCGGAAGGCAGGTCGACGGACGTCGACGGCGGGGCCACGACCGGCGCGACCGGCCCGGCCGCCACCGGCGGCGTCGCGAGCGCCTGGCCGAAACCGGCGGGCATGGTCGGCGGCGCCGGCTCGCCGAAGCCCGCCGGCATGGTGGGCGGCGCGGGGTACGGGTCGTGTCCGGCGTCCTCGACGGGTGCCGCCGAGGGCCCCGGGTCGGCGGCGGCCACCGGCCCGACGGCGACCGGTCCGGCCGGCCCCGCCGGTGCGACGGGCACGACGGGGGTGACCGGCTCGACCGAGGCGACCGGCCCGGCAGCGGTGGCCCGCTCGGCGGGAGCGACCGGCTCGCCGGGGACGACCGGCGGTGTGGGGGCGGCCACCACCACGGGCGCGACCGGCGGCGCTGTCGGCAGTGGCACCGCGGGCGGGGCCGGCAGCTCCGACACGAGCGACACCGTGGGCGGCTCGGGCAGGTCGGCCACGGGCGGCGCGGAGGGCGGCTCGGGCAGCTCCGACACGACCGGCGTCGCCGCCGGGAGTGGCACCACGGGCGGAGCCGGCCGCTCGGACACGACCGGCGGTGCTGCCGGAGGCGGCACCACGGGCGGAGCCGGCCGCTCGGATGCCGGTGGCACCGCCGGAGGTTCCGGGAGCGCGGACACGAACGGCACCGCGGGCGGAGCCGGCAGCTCGGACCCGAGCGGCGCGACCAGGGGCGGCGGCAGTGCGGGCGCGACCGGCAGCGGCACCGCGGGAGGTGCGGGCAGCGGCGGCGCCGAGGACGGCCGTGACGCGGGCGCCTGCTCCCGGTCGGCGGACAGGGCCGGCGCGGGAACGGCGACCACCACGCCGTCCGCGGCGGCCGGGGCGACCGGCGCGGGCGGGGCGACCTCCACGTACGCGGGCACCGGCACCGTCGTGCCCACCGCACGCATCTCGGCTTCGAGGTCGATGACCACCTCGGCCCGGCTGGCCGGTTTCGCGCCGGGCACCAGCACCGACGCGGGCATCAGGGCGCGGCCCGCGCCCGCCATGCCGTCGACCCGTGCGGCCAGGTCGACCGCCAGTTCCCGCATCCGGTGGGCGGTGGAGTGGACGGTGTCGTCGAAGACGAGCGTGCCGCTGCCCGCGTCGAGCATCGCGGACCGGACCTGCTCGGCGTTCTTCGGCTCGGCGGTTGAGCGTACCCAGAGGCCGGTCTGCACCACCTCGACCACCGCGCCGGGGGCGAACCAGTAGACCCGGGGCGCGACCTCCTCGGCGCCGGCCAGCGGCGGGCGGTGGCTGAGCACCGTGGGGCGGCGGGCCCGCGAGTTGGGGTGCGCCCGGGGCGAGTACGACAGTTCGAGCGCGTACGGCGCCCAGCCGAACGCGCCGTCCGGCAGCACGGTACGGATCTCGTACCGGTGCGGGCTGCCGATCGGCACGCCGGTGTAGCAGGTGACCTCGGTGTTCAGCAGGTCGGCGAGCGCCTGGCCGAACGCCTCGCCCTCGGGGATCCGGACCTCGCCGAACTGCACGAAGCGGACCCGCTGCCGGTTCTCCTCGTCGAGTCCGCGCCAGAAGCGCACCACGTCGTCCAGCGACAGCGGCGGCGTGCCGGGGCAGCCCAGCAGCACGGTCATGGTCTCGGCCTGGCAGGGCACGTACGCGGTGAGCCGCTGCCGTTGCGGGTCGACCACCTGCGGGTCTCGGTTGCTGTGGATCCAGACCCCGGCGGGGATCGGCTCGATCTCGGCGGTGGCGCTGGACGGCCGGGTGTCGATCGCGGCCCGGTCCCACCGCGGCGTCGGGTAGCGCTTGGCGTCCCAGGCCGGCGGCCGGCCGGGCCGGAACCGCACCCAGCCGCTGCCCGGTGCGGAGTGGACGAACAGCGTTCCGGCGGAGCCGCGTACCAGGTCGCCGTCCGGGGCGACGACGGTGCGGTTGAGGCGTTCGGAGAGCCACTGACCGGCCATCGCCGCGGAGTTGCCGTGCCGGCCGCAGGCGATGAGCCGGATGCCGCGGCGGCGGCGCGGCAGCACCCCGGCCATGGCCTCCCACGCGCTGATCGGCATGCCGTCGCCGAGGTCGAGCACGACCACGTCGTTCTCCGCGTCCTCGATCATGGACAGCGCCAGCGACTGGGCCTCGGGACTGATGGCGTCCTCGGCGTGCACCACCAGGGCATTGCCGACGGTGTGCTGGACGACGCCCTCGGGACGGTCCTTGCCGCCACCGAACAGGTCCCGGATCCGGGTTGCCATGATCGACCTACCCCACTTCTGCGGCCGCGAGGGCCCTCATGCTCAGCGCCGGTCCCTGGGGCACCAGCGCGAGCAGCTCTCTCGGGAAGGGAACGTTCACGACCCGGTCGAGCTTCAGCGCCCGTACCGCGTCCTGGTCGCCGATCGGGTACGCCTTTCCGTCGTCCGCGATGTACGTGGGCAAAGGTTGCGCCGCACCGGAGCCGACCGGCGCCGGGAGCACCGCCATGCCGCTGCCGGGCGCCAGCAGCACCGACGTGCGGCCGTCGGGGCGGACGCCGGAGCGGGCCGGCGGGACGAGCACGGCGGTGCTGTCGAACCGCGTCCCGTCCACCGGGCTCTGGCGCAGGCACAGCGCGTACGGGCCGGGCTCTTGCGGGGTGAGGCCGGTCAGGTCGGGCAGCCGGGTGAGCAGCGACCGGTCGGCCGACATCCGCGCGGCGGCGAGGCCGGCGGCGCTCAGCTCCACCGGCTCCTTCCCGGAGGTGACGGTGGCCAGCAGGAACTCGGTCCGGCTCAGCGGTGCGAGGCCGTCGCGGCGCAGCACCAGCAGTTGCTCCGCACCGGTGTCGGGACGCTGGCGGAACAGCGTGCCGATCGGGTACGTGCGGTCGCCGACCCGCCCGGAGCGGCCCTCGCCGGGGATCGTGGCCGGTGCCAGGTCCGGTCCGTCGGGCAGGAAATCGAGCCAGTCCTGCGGCGCGGGCACCTTGCGGGTGGTGGTGGCGCCGAGCGCGGCGAGCACAGCGGGGTCGGCGACACGGTGCTTGCGGTCGGCGGTCACCAGGTAGGTCGGCCCGTCGGCGGCGCGGACGACGGCGAAGCGGTCGGCCGGCACCGGTACGGCCTCGGCACGGGGGTCGAGGTTGATGCCGAGCCGGTCGCCGGGTTCGTCGGCGACGGAGCCGGGCAGGCAGGCCAGCCACGGGCCGGCGACCATCGACCCGGTGGCGACCGACTGGGGCGCGCCGTCGATGCCGATCGACGGTCCGCGCGGAACGTCCTTGATCGACTCCTTGGAGATGAGCTTGACGGTGGCGCCGCCGCCCTGGATCAGCATCGCCGAGGTGAGGTTCGGCGTCGGGCGCAGCACGCCGTCGAGGTAGACGTACCGGTTGCCGCTCTCCTTTTCCACCAGGATCACACCGCTGCGGGTGTACGCCTTGCTGCCGCCCGGGACGATCCACCCGTAGACGGCGAACCCGGCCACGACCAGGACGCTGATGAGCACGCCGAAGGCCAGGCCGGTGACGGCGCGCTGCCCGGGTATCTCCGCCGTGGACGGGTCGCCCTGCACCAGGGCCGAACTCAACCGGCCCATCATGAACTGGTGGGCGTGGACGTGGTCGCGCTGGGTCTGCACGGCCGGCTACCCGAAGAGTCCGCGGGCCCAGGCGTAGAGCCCGAGCACCTGGGCGAGCACCGGCAGCACGGCCAGGCCGGTCGCGACGTCCAGCCCGCCGGCCGTGTACTCCCAGAACGGCAGCATGCGTCGCGGCCACGGCCGCAGCGCGGCCATCACCAGCGGCACCAGGAGGGCGACGAGCCCGCCGAGCAGGACGTACCGGCCGGTCGGGGCGAGCTTGTCGGAGAACGTCAGGGCCACCATGAGGTAGCCGACGGTACCGGCCGCCACCAGGGCGACCCGCTGCCAGAACCCGAAGAAGGTACGCGAGCGCAACAGGATTGCACCCGATGTCACGAGCACGAGCGTCCACCCGGACCAGCCCGGCACCCGCATGGTGTGGTGCATCAGCACCGGCAGGACCAGCGCGGACGCGGTCATGCAGGCGGTCAGGTAGGTGTCCGCCTCGTCGGCGCGCGACTTGACCAGGTCGGAGTCCTCCGGCTCGATGTCGTACGACATGTCGGCGCCGGTCTTCGGCAGCTGCGGCCCGCGCAGCCGGGCCAGCTTCACCGCCGCCCGGGGCGCGATCACGATCAGCACCAGGATCACCGACACGGCCACCGCGGACACCTCCGGGGCGGTGAGCGCGAAGCCGTCGCCGGCCAGCAGCACGAGCACCACCATCGCGGCGGTCAGCGCGGCGATCAGCAGCGGGGCGAACGGCATGACCGGCGTGACCGTACGCTGCGCGATCAGCAGGAACGCGGTCACCGCGACGACCGCGACGGCGGCGGCCAGCCCGGCGGCGGCGTTCCAGGCCACGCCGTCCGGGTCGCCGTCGACGGCGCTGGACGCGGCGACGGCCGCGAAGAACGCCGCGCCGCCGCCGAACAGCAGCGGGAACGCGCCGTCGGTCTGCTGGCGGGCGCTGACGATCGCCGCGGTGAACAGGCCGGCCGCGAGCACGGCGCCGGCGACCACCTGGGGCAGCACCGGCCCCCGGTCCACGAGCACGGCGGCGATCAGGCCCATCGCCACCAGGGAGAGCACCAGGAACAGCACCCGGCGGTACTCCGGCTGCCACCTGTCGGCCCGCCGGTTGACCACTGTGGCGACGCCCTCGGCCAGGTCGTCGAAGTCGAGTTCGGGCAGCGGGTCCTGCGCCGGGCGCAGGTGCAGTTCCTCGCCCTCCAGCCAGTCCAGGCTCTCCGGCGTGCCGGACAGCTCGAACGGCGCCTGGCCGAGGCGTTGCAGCACCCACGACTCGTCGGGCACCTCGCCGTCGGGCACCCGGGCCAGGTCGGTGGTGTGCCGCACCAGCAGCGGCATCAGGTTCGCCACCGGCATCCGGGCCGGTACGGCCAGGTCGGCCCGGCGGGCCGGCCCGATCACCGTGATCCGGCACAGTTGGTCGTTCAGCGCTGCGGTCACCAGCGAGCCTCTCTCATCGGGCCGTGTCCGACACGAAACCGGTCTGCATCAGGCGTACGCCGCGCCGGGTGACGAGCTGGGCGCGCCCGGGCGGCAGTTGGCGGGGCTTCGCCTCGCCGAGGAACTTGCCCTCCTCCTTGGGGTAGGAGAAGAGCGTCGCGGGCGTGCCCAGCTCCCACATCCGCCGGATCACCGGGTCCATCATGGCCCGCATCGCGCCGGAGGTGCTCCGCGCGACGATCACGTGCAGGCCGATGTAGGCGCCCTGGGCCAGCAACGGCAGGAGCGGGTCGAGCGTCGAACCCATCCCGGTGCTCTTGGTCATCAGGTCGTAGTCGTCGACGATGACGAACAGCTCCGGCCCCTCCCACCAGTCGCGTCTGCGCATCCGCTCGGACGAGACGTCCGCCCCGGGCATCCGCCGGTTCATCGAGACCGACGCCTGGCCGGCCAGCTCGTGCATCTTGTCGCCGGTGAACGCGAACCCCACCTGGTACGCGGCGCCGATCGCGGTGTCCAGGTCGCGGCGCGAGTCGCCGAGCACGACCTTCGCCCGCTCCGGCGGGTAGTGCTGCTGGATGGACCGCAGGACGAGCCGGAGCAGGTTCGTCTTGCCGGTCTCGCTGTCGCCGAGGACCAGCATGTGCGGGGTGGTCATGAAGTCGTGCCAGACCGGGGCGAGACGCTGCTCGTCCTGGCCGATGACGAACTTGAAGTCGGACTCGGGCGGCGGCAGCGTCTCGACCATCAGGTGCGCGGGGAGCATCCGTACCGGCGGGGCGGCCGGGCCGGGCCAGAACGTGCCGATCTCCTCGACCACCGACTTGGTCGCCTCGGCCAGGTCGCCCACCTCGGAGCTGCCGTCCATCCGGGGCAGCGCGGCCAGGAAGTGCAGCGCGCCCGCGGTGAGGCCACGGCCGACCTGGTTGGGCACCGTGGCCGCCTTGCGGGAGCCGTGCTCGGACTCCATCGCGTCGCCGAGCCGCAGCTCCAGCTTCGTGCCGAGCAGGTCCCGCATCCAGGTACGCAGCTCCGACCAGCGGGTCGCGGTGACGATCACGTGCACGCCGAAGGACAGGCCGCGCGAGGCGAGTTCCTGGAACTTCTGCTCCAGCTCCTGGAAGTCCTGCTTCATCGTGTACCAGCCGTCGATGACCAGGAAGACGTGTCCGAAGCCGTCCTCGATCACCCCCTCGGCGACCTTCGCGAGATAGCGGGACATGGAATCGAGGCCGTGCCGCGCGAACTCGGCCTCCCGCTTCTCCATGACCTGGAGGACCTCCTCGACCGTCCGGACGACGCGGTCGCGTTCCATCCGGGTCGCGATCGAGCCGACGTGCGGCAGGCCGGCGATCGAGGCGAGGCCGCCACCGCCGAAGTCGAGGCCGTAGAACTGCACCTCGCGGGGCGTGTTCGCCAGCGACAGCGCCAGGATCAGGCTGCGCAGCAGCGTCGACTTGCCGCTCTGCGGGGCGCCCGCGATGCCGACGTGGCCGTCGGCGCCGTTCAGGTCGACCACCAGCAGCTCGCGCAGCTGCTCGGCGGGCCGGTCCACCACCCCCACCGGGACGCGCAGGCCACCCTGGACGGCCGGGTCGTCGATGGTCATGCCGCGTACCGGGTCGGGCAGCACGCTCGGCATGAGCGAGTCCAGGCTGGGCGCGGCGGACAGCGGCGGCAGCCAGACCTGGCGGGCCGGTGGGCCCGAGCCGGCGAGCCGGTCCAGCAGCACCTCGACCAGGCTCGGCCCGTTCGCGTCGGCGGCGGGCTCCTCGACCTGCTCGGCCGGACGCTCCGGCCCGGGGTCGTGGCGCACCGCGACCTGCCGGGTGGTGAACGGCACCACGTCCGCGGTCGGCTCGTCCCCGGCGTCCGCGACGCCGCCGCGGCGTCCGGTTCCGGTGTACGCCCCGGAGACGTACGCCGCCTTGAAGCGCACCAGGTTCGTGGTGTCCACCTTGAGGTAGCCGTTGCCGGGCTCGGGCGGCAGCTCGTACGCCGCGCCCACGCCGATCACCGACCGCGACTCCATCGAGGAGAACGTGCGCAGCGCCAGCCGGTACGACAGGTGCCCCTCGACCCGGTTGATCCGGCCCTCGTCCAGGCGCTGGGAGGCGAGCAGCAGGTGCACGCCGAGCGACCGGCCGAGCCGGCCGATGGACACGAACAGGTCCATGAACTCGCTCTTGCTGGACAGCAGCTCGCTGAACTCGTCCACGATGATCAGCAGCACCGGGAACGGCACGAGCTGGGCGCCGTTGCCGCGCGCCTTCTCGTAGTCGAACAGGGAGGCGTAGCCGCTGGCGCGCAGCATCTCCTGCCGGCGGGTCATCTCGCCGTTGAGCGCGTCCTGCATCCGGTCGACCAGCGGCAGCTCGTCGGCCAGGTTGGTGATGACCGCCGAGGTGTGCGGCAGCTTGTCCATGCCGAGGAAGGTGGCGCCGCCCTTGAAGTCGACCAGCACCAGGTTGAGGATCTCCGAGCTGTGCGTCGCGGCCAGGCCGCAGACGAGGGTACGCAGCAGTTCCGACTTGCCCGAGCCGGTGGCGCCGATGAGCAGGCCGTGCGGTCCCATGCCGCCCTGCGCGGACTCCTTCAGGTCCAGCTCGATGACCTCGCCCTCCTCGGTGACGCCGATCGGCACCATGAGGCGGTTGCGTTGCGGCGTACGGGTACGCCACAGCGCCTGCACGTCGAAGGTCATGGCGTCGCGGATGCCGAGCAGCGTGGTCAGCTCGAAGCTGGTGTCCAGCGGCTCGTCGGAGACCTCCAGCGTGCCGCTGGTCCGCTTCGGCGCGATGATCCGGGCGAGCGCCTCGCACTGGGTCTGGTCGAGCCCGTCACGCCGGGCCGTACCGGTCGTCGCGCCGGCCGGGAACTCCACCACGTCGTCGGTGACCGTCAGCCGCAGCACCTTGGGGCCGCCGGGCATCGCGCCGGTCAGGTCGAGCAGCACCACGTTGCGGATGCCCGCGCCGAGCAGGCGGGAGCTGTCCGGCAGGTCCACCAGATGCGCGACGATCACCAGGAGCGGCTCGCTGGTGGTGGGTCTGACGGCCCGGTCGTGGTCACCCCGGTCGGTGATCTCGGGGCCGAGCATGTCCATCAGCGCGTCGTGGCTGCCGGCGAACATCCGGACCGGGCCGGCCGCGTCGTACGCGGTGGGGTGCGCGTTGTGCGGCAGCCACTTGACCCACTCCCACGGCCCCCGGTGCACCTCGGCGGCGAGCACGGCGATCCGCAGCTCGTCCGGGGCGTGGAAGGTGGCGAGCTGCGCCACCATGGCGCGGGCCAGGTCGATCGCCGGGTCGATCGCGCCCTCGAACTCGACGCTCGTGAAGCTCGGCAGGCCAACCGAGGTGGGGATGCCGGACACCGTCCGGTACGCCTCGGAGAACCGCCGCAGCGAGATCGACGACAGCGGTTCGAGATCCTCGATCGGTTTGGTGGACGGCGGATCGAACTTCAGCATCGCCGTCTGCCGGCCGAGGCCGATGCGGACCCGGCCGAAGTCGTCGTGGCTGGGCCGGCGCTCCCACAGCCGGCTGCCCATCGCGATCGACCACAGCCAGCCCGGCTGCGGGTTGTTCCACAGCACGTGCCGGCGCTGCTGGTCGGCCGCCTCGCGGGCCTGCTTGCGCAGCTGCCCGATGTAGCGCAGGAAGTCGCGCCGCTCGCCGCGCATCTTGCGCTTGCGCTCGGCGGCCGCCCGGCCGATCTGCATGACGCCCATGAGCAGCATGCCGCCGGCCATCGCGCCGCCCATCACGTACATGATCGGGGTGCGGTTGTAGAGGCCGAACATGGCGAGCATCGCGCCCATGCCGAGGCCCATCGGCACGACCATCGCGAACGAGCGGAAGTCGAGCGGGGCCTCCTCCGCCATCAACGGCGGCTCCTGAAGCTCGATCGAGCCTTCCGGCGCCTCCGGGCCCGGCGCGCGCGGCGGGCGCTTGACGGTGACCGTACTCATCCGATCGTCCCCGCGTCGGCGCCGTCGCCGCCCCAGACGGTGCGCTCCTGGCGCAGCAGCTTCACCGCGTAGCGGTCGTTGCGGTAGCGCTCGGCCACCTTGACGTCGTCGTCCTCCTCGGCCTGGCGCTTCTTCTCCTTCTTCGCCCGCTCCTCCTCGTCCCGGCGGCGTCGCTCCTGCTCGGCCCAGAACGCCTCGGCGCGGGCGGCCGCCGCCTTCTCCTCCTCGGCGAGCGACGTCGTGAACTCCGCGTCGCTGACGCCGGGCTCGCCGCACCCGCGCATCTTCTCCAGGTCGGCGCCGAAGAAGTCGAACGTGCCGTCCACCGGCCGGGGCGCCTTCGCGGGCGCGACCCGCCGCCACACGGCGCGCGGGGGCTGCGGTGTCTCCGACATGGTCACCCTTCCCTGCCCTCGTCCGCTGACGGACCGGTCAGCCAGTCCGCGTCGCTGAGGTCGTCCCAGCCCGTCGTGTCGTCGGGGTCGTCGTCCGGGCGGACCAGCGGCACGTGGTCGTCGGCCGCCGGCCGGGCGCGGTCACCGCCCCAGACGGCGTCGTCCTCGCGCAGCCCGGCGGCGGGCTCCCGGCCCGCGCCGGGCTCGCGGTCGTCGTCGCGACCGGAGCGCCGGACCGTGCCGGTCCGGGCCGGGTCGTCGGGGTCCGCGCCGGCCGCCGCGCGGCCGGTCGTCTGCGGGCCGGGACCGGCGAGTCCGGCCACGGCGGCGGTGCCGGCCAGCCCGAGCGCGCCGGGGACCGCGACCGCCACCTCGCCCTCGGCCACGGCAGCGGCCACGCCGGCCTTCCGGTGCGTCCCCTCCGGACCGCCGCCTCCCGGCGGGGCCGGCTGGTTCCCCGGCGCGGTTGGGTTCCCCGGCGCGGTTGGGTTCCCCTGCGCGGACGGACTCGGCTGCGCGGGCTGGTTCGGCTGTGCGGGCTGGTTC